>JAAZCA010000021.1 GCA_012513515.1 Myxococcales bacterium
AGAAGCTAGAAGCGAGAGGCTAGAAGCTAGAAAAACCTCGCCTGTAGAAATCTCGCTTCTCACTTCTAGATTCTAGCTTCTTGATGTTTTGGTCGATGGTCAATCGTCCATGGTCAAAGTTATTGTTGCTGCTAGCTTTTCAGAGGTTCCTTAATTTTTTAAATTTGCATGAATAAATTCTTCTGGCGTAAAATTTGTGCGCGCCCGGCAGGATTCGAACCTGCGGCCCTCTGGTCCGAAGCCAGATGCTCTAATCCGCTGAGCTACGGGCGCGTAATTCCAATTATTACAATAAAAATGACGTCCGTCCTACATCTTTTGAGCGCTAATCCGTCGCCGACATCCTCACGATTTTTTAGACATCAAAAAATCGTCTGCGGTGCCGAGCGTCCTCGATTCCACCTGTAGTTTTTGCAAAGCAAAAACTACGTGGAATCGGGATGAGCTACGGGCGCAAAATCTCAATCAAACTTTTTTACCATGGGTAACGACCACCGACGTCGTAATACCGCCGCGGACGTTGAATTCACCTGTTATCTCAAGCCATCTGGGAGAAATCGTTTTCACGATGTCGTTCGCAATTTTATTCGTTACTGCCTCGTGAAAAGCCCCCTCGTTCCTGTAGCTCCAGAGATACAGCTTCAGAGATTTCAGCTCTACGCACAGGTCGTCTGGAATATATCTTATTTTTATCCTGGCAAAATCCGGCTGGCTGGTGACAGGACACAGACAGGTGAACTCAGGACAGTCCATGAAAATTTCGTAGTTGCGCTCAGGATTTGGATTCGGAAATGTTGCCAGCTCGCTGGAAGGTTTTGTCGTCATCTCTCCTCACTTGGGCAGGCCGACCTGCCGCGTTCCGATTCCAGCCTCTTTAAGTAATTTCATTGGAACTGAATTGATCGAATAATCCTTGCTGTAGACAACCTCGCTGAGGCCGGAATTTATTATCATCTTAGTGCACATCAGACAGGGGGAATATGTCGTGTAAATAGTTCCTCCCTTGATGGATACGCCGTGATAAGCGGCTTGGACGATCGCATTTTCCTCCGCATGGGAACAGAGACAATCCCCAAGGTCATGACCTGATTCTCCAAAGCTGTGGCACCTCGGACACCCCCCCTCATTGCAGTTGATTATTCCGCGGGGAGTTCCGTTATATCCGGTGGATATGATCCTTCTGTCCCTGACTATAACAGCAGCGACTTTGCGCTTTATGCAGTTGCCGCGCAGCGCCACAACGCTGGCAATATTCATGAAGTACTCATCCCAGTCGGGCCGGTGCTGGTCGGCGGCAATCGCCTTTATCACCTGACGGACCTGTTCATGCAGATCCTCTATAGTGCTGTTGTTGAATATAACCGCATCGGCCATCTCTGCGGTTCGGTCCATCTGCTGAGTTGTCGGGTCGGAGGTATTGGCCTCGCGCCTCTCGACATCCAGAAATTCCTCGTAAGTGGCAGGGTCGCCTTCACGCTTTCTTTCCAGAGTTCTTTCGAAGCGTACCTCAGGATCAGCCTCGACAGAGATCAGATGAAAATCGCGGCGCCGGCGCAGGGCCTCGACTTCGAAGGGGTTCCTTACCGAGTCCACCACGGCATGCGCATCCACACGAACTTTTTCAAGAATCCTCTCGGCGAGAACTCCTGCGCCGTAGCTTTTTCTAAGTTCGTTGCCGATTGCGATAAGGTTTTCGCGGCTCGGAGGCTCTTTTCTGGATTCAAGCTCATCCCTCAAAACATCTGAAAGAGAAAAGTATTCAAAGCCTCCGTTAACGAGAAACTTGGCGACCTCACCCTTACCCGAACAGTTCTTTCCTGTTATGCCTATTATCATGGGTCAAAGCCTCTAGCACATATGTCATTTTTGGCGCAACGTATTTCAAACAGGCCCTAACCGCTTGACAATGCCGGGATTGGCCCTAAAATCCCGCCCCATATGATCAAAGTCAGCCATATAAATAAGAGCTTTGGGAAGATTCATGCCGTAAACGATATCTCATTCGAAATCGCCAAAGGGGAGGTGGTTGGCCTTCTCGGTCCCAACGGCGCCGGCAAAACGACCACGATGAGGCTGATTACGGGCTACCTCTCCGCCGATTCAGGTGAGATAAAGATAGAAGGGATACCGGTGGACGAAGATCACATAGAGGCTAGAAAAAAAATAGGGTATCTGCCTGAAAACGCCCCACTCTATCATGAGATGGAAACGGTTGAATTCATAAAGTATATCGGAAAGCTGCGCTCTATAGAGCAGCAATTTCTTTCCTCCAGAATCGATGAAGTCATCGAAACATGCGGACTTGCCAATGTCGCAGGGAGGATGATCGGCGAACTTTCAAAGGGATACAGGCAGAGGGTAGGCCTGGCAGCGGCTATGATCCATAAGCCTCAGATCCTCATTTTAGACGAACCTACTTCCGGACTCGATCCAAATCAGATCTTTGAAATCCGCGAGCTCATAAAAAATATCGGACGCGAACGCACCGTCATGCTATCCACTCACATCATGCAGGAGGCAGAGGCGACCTGCGGCAGAGTCCTGATAATAAATTCCGGAGAACTGGCAGCGCAGGGAACTATATCCGAAATCCTCAAGCGTGGAAAATCGAAGATCGAGTATACGGTATCAATAAGGGCGAAGCGTGAAGATATCGAAAACGCCCTTCAAAATCTTATCGGTTTTCATCTCTCTTCTTGGATAAACGATTCGTCGGAGGCAAGGCAGAGGTTTGCGCTTGCCACAGACGATGGCTCGGAGCGCTCTGAAGAGATATTCTCGTGGGCGGTAAAACAAGGCTTCACACTTTCCGAACTGACGCACAACACGCTCTCTCTTGAGGAAGTTTTCAGGGAGCTCACTCAGGGCTGATATGAAAAATACAATATCAAATACGTTTGGAATCACCAAAAAAGAATACTTGTCGTATTTTTCATCGCCAATTGCCTATATATATATCACCACGTTCCTGGTTGCGGTGAACTGGATTTTTTTCAGATCGTTCTTCCTCGTAGGCCAGGCCGACATGAGGCAGTTTTTCGGAATCGCCCCTTGGATATTCCTTTTTTTTATACCTGCCGTATCGATGGGAAAATGGTCCGAGGAAAAAAAACAGGGAACCCTGGAAATACTCTTCACGCTTCCGATAGTAGACCGCACGATAGTCATCGCAAAATTTCTGGCGTCCCTTGCTCTCGTAATAACGGCGATTTTGCTCACATTTCCGATTGCGGCCACCGTATCCATAGTAGGAGACCCCGACTGGGGACAAATAGTCGCCGGATACTTCGGCATGACGATGCTTGGCGCGGCTTATCTTTCCGTAGGGCTAGCCATATCGGCATCGACAAAAAATCAGATAGTTGCGTTCATACTAACGGTAGCCGCAAACTTTTTAATACTCGTTCTCGGAACGCCACTTATCCTCGGAGGAAGGGGAGGACTGGTCATGTCTGCGATCAGCTACCTGAGCTTCATACCTCACTACGATTCTATCGCAAGGGGCGTGATAGACATCTCCGACATCGTCTACTACTGCAGCGTAATAGCATTCTTCCTTTTTATAAATTTGAAAATATTGGACAGAAAGGCGCGAACGTAAAAGATGAGAAGACTTCAGGCAACAATTTCGACAGCGGCCCTCCTAATATCCCTATTGGCGGTGAACTACCTGGCGGCTCGAAACCCGGCCAGATGGGACCTGACCAGCGACAAGCTATACACCCTTTCCAAATCCACCAACGAGATATTGAACAAACTCGACGACACGGTGACTGTCAGGATGTATTTCACATCCTCGATCCCTCCTTCCCTTGAGCCGCTACGCAGAGGGATAGAGGACATACTATCTGAATTCAAAACCGCGGCGCACGGAAAAATAAAAATAGAATTCATAGACCCTAACACATCGGCCACCGAGGAACAGAAGGCCGCGCTGCTCGGCATCCCTCCGGTTCAGCTAAACGTCATCGAGAAGGACAAACAGGAAGTTGCAAAGATCTATCTTGGCATGGCCGTAATGTACAAAGGCAGGCAGCAGGTGATACCGGTTGTTAGAAACGTGCAAAACATGGAGTACGATCTCACGGAGGCGATACTCAAAGTCTCTTCCGAAAATATGCCCAAGGTCGCATGGTTCGAAAAAACCGCGGATTCAAAATCTTCTTTCCAGCTGGTAAAAGCGAGCCTTGGAAGGCGCTACGAAGTTTTGGATATAACCGATAAAAATATCGGAGAGTTAGACGCGAAGGATTTCGGAGTCCTCGTTCTGGCGTCCCCTCCGGATTTCTCGAAAAATGAGATCGCGGCCATCGACGGATACCTGATGGATGGCGGCAAGATCATCGCCATGATAGACCGCTTCATCATCGGAACCGACATGGGACTAGAGCCTTTTAAGTCCTCTGCGGTGGATATGCTTTCGCATTACGGAATTGACGTTGATAATTCTATGGTTGTGGATCACTCCAACGCGATGGCCGCATTTACAGGCGGACCCGTAACCTACCACCTCCCTTATCCTTACTGGGTTGAAGTTCGCGCGGGCCAGTTCGATCCGGAAAGCCCCATAGTGTCAGACCTGCAATCCGTAGTCCTTCCATGGACGAGCCCCCTTTCTATTTCCGGTGCCGGGGAGGAAAATGAAGATCAGGTCCTTGCATACTCCAGCCAGCTATCGACTGCCGTTCCGGCCGATGAAATAAAAACGGACCCGAAAACCGCAGGAGAGGCCCTGTTGGACGGGAAAAAAGAAAGCATGCCGCTGATAGCCTTGGCCAAAGGGCCATTCGGGAGCTTCATAAAAAAAATGAGTAAGGGGTCATCGGCCGAAAGTCCGTCTGTCTCAGCGATATTGGCCGTTGGGACCTCCCGATGGATAGATGACGCATTCCTCGAAAATTTTCCGCAAAATGCCGCTATCTTTGAAAACGCCGTCGACGCCTTCGTGATGGGAGAAGCGCTCATAGGAATAAGGTCTCGTTTCGACACCTCGAGGCCAATAGCGATGATGCCTGAGGGGGCCTCGGCCGTCTTCAAATTTCTAAACTTGGCGATAGGCCCTGCTATCATGATCGCGATTGGGGTCGTCGTGTGGATCTTTAGAAAAAGAAAGTTTTCCAACTTAAAGAGGAAATATTCGAAATGAAGAGATCGTTAGTCTATCTGGGGCTAGCCCTAATAGCCGTCATTATAGCTCTGTCAGTCGAGAACCCTTTCTCATCGCGCGTAGCAGACAGCGATGGAATGGGATATTTCATCAAAGATTATGATTCGAAGAATGTCGCAGAACTGAGAATAACACAGCTCCTAGATGGCGTATCTTTGAAAAAGAGCGACGGCGGATGGATCGCTTCGGAAATTCTAACCGATGCAAAAAAGGCCCTGATGTCAGCTGAACACAGATCGGAACCGGAAGTATCATCATCGAAAGCCGATTCAGAAAAAATAATTTCTTACCTTGGAATGTTCGGCGGTCTAGAAGAAGGAATAGAGGTCTCATCGAATCCCGATAACCATAATACCTACATGGTCGGAGCGGCCGGTCTTAGAGTCACGGCTCTATCATCGGAAGGAAAAAAAATATTCGACGTAATAATAGGAAGCGGCGGACCGGATTTCGGAAGCACCTACATTAGGCGCGCCGATGAAGAGAAGGTCTACCTCGTAAGAAGGCCGCTGCTCGGAATATTCTCGCCAAGAGCGCAAGACTGGTTGATGCCAGAATTAAAAGAAGAAGATCAAATACCGCTGAGCGATGCAAATTCGCCGAATCAGTGAGAGAACATCCTGACGCGCTTTCCAGATCCCCCGTTCCTTTATATGCTGACGTATCCTCCTCTACGGAATCAAGAACCTCAACAGCATTAATCTTTCCAGCTCCGAAGCTGTCTCGTTTGTCGGTTGTTTTCTTCGTCATCCCGGCCTCGGAGGCCCCCTCGGCCAGCGCATTCCTGACTTCCTTCACCCCAAGGGTATTGTTTCTTTCCAGAAGAAGCGCCACAACCCCGGCTATATAAGGCGAGGCCATCGATGTTCCTGCATTTTTAAAATGAAGTTCATTCGTCTTGAGGGCGCTGGAAACTCCGCTCTCCCTTGCCTTCGAAGAGACTATAGGTTCACCCGGCGCGACTATATCCGGCTTCGTTCTGGCGTCGGCGGTAGGCCCGAGGCTTGAGAATGAAGAGAGGTCATCGACGATGGAACCAAGACCTCCAGGAGAATCTATATCCGCCTGGCTGTAGGTTTTACCATTCATGCCAGTCCATTCGCTGACCCCTGAACCGATAGGTTTCTCCGCCAGCCAGCTGCCAACTGCGATAACTCCCTTTGCTGTCGCAGGGATCGTCGTTGTCATAAGGCTGTCACCGTCGAAAAGATCGTATGCCGCCCCCTTTCCACTCCCAGCCATGTCCGGCGCCACACCTTCGATCCCCTTCAAGAAATCATGAAAGGAGGTGTGATCGTAATAAAGCCACATATTTCCGCTGCATTCTCCGGAGGAAGATTTAATAACTATATCAAACCACATGCTCTCGAGAAGCGCTCCAAGCTCGCTCTTGGCAGGATAAAGGAGCACAGTAGCGTGTGGCTTATCGTTTCTTATATCCGACGGATCAATTTCGATGTCGGCCTTCACCGAACCGTCCTCCGCTGTAATCGTATCGGAACTCTCCTCACCGAATGAAATATTCTTTGCATGGAGGACGGCCTGGCTCGTCGAGGTGAGTCCCGCGAAGGTGAAGTCTTCAACTGCTCGTCCTTCGGTATATCCATACACGGACAGCTCGCAATTGCCGGCATTTCCATCGAGCCATATATCAACCATGGTGCCACCGACGAAGGATGAAGTACTACTTGACCCGTTCCATATAGCAAGCCTGGAACCTTTTGCTTCTTTAGAACCTACTGCTATCGAAGAATGTATTCCGCCTATGTAGGGCCTTCGCGTCGGCCAAAAAGATTCCGGTATGACCTGTTCGTTGCCGGCAGCGCCTACGATTATTCTGCCAACCCCTGTTTGTTCAGTCAGCCCCTCTTCCATCAGCGATGTCCCGTCGTGGGCTCCAAGGGAAGTCCCAAGGCTCAAGTTTACAACAGCGGCCTTGTCAAGGAGGTCTGCCTTTTCAAAAATCGCAGCGACGCTATCGACGACGCTAGCACCAAAAGATGTTGGCAATTCACCGCTGGTATAGGCATCAGAGGCGTCGAGAAATGCAAACATGATATCCGCCTGCGGCGCTATCCCGGTATATTCAGAATCGGAACTCGCCGCTATTCCCGTAACGTGGGTTCCATGAGTGAATCCCTGTCCGCCATCCTCTATTTCACATGATTTTCCCGTTATTGAGCCCTTGGTACACTCGATAGTTCGGTCGTCAATCTTCTGTTTCAGGTATTGAATCCTCGTAACGCGTGAAGAATCCCAAAAATCAGGATGGCCGTAATCGAGACCGTCATCTACAACTCCGATAACCACATTCTTCCCCTTATACTTCACACCGAGCCCTTTTCCGTTTTGCACATCTGCCACGTTACCGGCTGCACGCGCAGTATCCATCTTTGAAGAAAGCGGGGATGAAAACTCTACGAATAAAACTTCCTCTCTATCGGCCAAGGGCTTGACCATATCGATGGGTATCGATGCCGAAAGGATCGATCCTGTTATCGCTGTCGCTGAACCGCCACTTTTTTCTACAAACTCAATTGTATCTTTCGCGTTTTTGGATTTTACGAGACAGGGAACCAGTCGTATTCCGCCACGCTCGGGAAGCGTCTTCGACCATGTCGCAGCTTCCCCCTTCCGAACTATCGACCTCATCATCAGATCCATGCCGCCGGGATAAGCGCTGCCATAGTTCGCAAAAAAGATAATAAAAAACAGGAAGGATATCTTACGCACCAAAACCCCCGCGAAATTAGTTTTTCCAAGTGTGAGATGAACAGGAAAAAATACCCAAATCAACTACATTCAGAGGCACCGATGAAACTAACTTTGGGAGAACCGATGAGGGGCTCCGAAAGCGAAGTCTCCTTTTCAGCGACCTATTATGACCCTCAAGAGATCACCGGTCTCCTTCTTTTCGCTG
Source organism: Myxococcales bacterium (assembly GCA_012513515.1). Taxonomy (NCBI): domain Bacteria; kingdom Pseudomonadati; phylum Myxococcota; class Myxococcia; order Myxococcales; species Myxococcales bacterium. The sequence continues at coordinate 8,088 of JAAZCA010000021.1, forward strand.
CTCTGGCCATCCGGAAGGGGCTCCTTATTGGGAAATGCAGACTTTGGAGCAGCCTGAAGGGGTGATTTTTTACCTGAAACGACTGCCTTTGGACTCTTTTTCTCCTGGGGAGCGGTCGTAGCTTTTGCCGGATCGGTAGCCGGCGAGGGGGCGCTTTTGGCTGCCCGCTCTTCGGCCTGTTTTGCAAACTCAACATGGTCCAGCTGAACTAGGGCCGAAGCGAGTGTGCCAGAGAGTTTCACTGGAAGCAGCATTCTATCCTGCTCGTCAAGAAGCTTGCCTCTTGCACCCTTATCGGTCACGAGCTGTAGCGAAATCCCTTTCGGGATGACGATGACGCCCTTTCCGTCGATCATCCCTTCGCCGAATCGCTTATCAGAAGCGGGATCCCCCGCCTCAGGATATTTTATCGATGCGGAAAAGCTCTCAGCCTCATAGAGCGGATTTTTCCATCCAACTTCCGACGCTGAAAGAAGATTGCCGCTCAGTGAAAATGTGGCTTTAAAATCTGATATCGCGCCGTCTATGTTTTCCAGCTTGCTTTTGACTTCAGCCGAAAGAGGAAAATCTGAAACGGCCTCAATCCCCCTCCACGCATCCTGATTGAAGATAAGCTGCCCGAAGTTGTGGGACTGCCAAGAGCCGGAATCGAGGATCAAGGATCCAGATAGTTTCATATTGCCGGCAATGGTGAGCTGGTCGGAACCTTCGGAAGAAGCCTCGATGACAACTGAGCTGTTTCCGGAGATCAGTCCGCCAAGCGACTGGATTTTGGAGGGATCAACTTCGCTGGCAATCCCACTGAAGGTAAAGAGATGCTTTTCGCCCCTTTCCAGCTTTCCATTCCCGGAGAAGGAGCCGCCGGCAAATTTTCCGCGAATGACGGGGAATTCAAGAACTCCACCCTGAGATATGACGCTTCCCTCCGCGGCGTCGATAAAGATACCGGCAAAACCAAGAGATTCTGATGTAAAATCTATTTTCGTCTCCGAGTTGTCTCCATTCGAATTTTTTATCGAGCCCCGAGCCTTCACCGTGGCGGACAAATTCTTGAAAGAATCGACAGTTGCGATAGGTGGAAAATAGTTTTTCACCTGAAAATCACTCAGCCCATTGCCATCCAGTTTAATTTCATATGAAAGCGAATCGTCACGTCTGATAAATCCGGATGCGTTCAGTTTGGCCTCCCCAAGGAATATTTCCAAATCCCTGATAGATATCGCATCCGATTGAACGAGCGCCGACCCATGCAACTTCATCGGCAGCCCCGCGGTTTTTGAAAAAATTCCTCCGTAGGACATCGAACTCTGAGCGGAGTCTATTTGAACCTTGAGCTCATAAACTACCGGCGAACCCTTTGCAAAAATGTCGACAGCCACCGGCCCTTGCCAGTCGAGCCTGCTTACTACCTCATTGATAGCATCGCGGTAAATCGATGATAGCATCGCCGGTGTGAAGGTCATCGTCGCGACATGAAAATCGAAGATCGGAGATGCAGCCGAAAAATTCACGGTACCATCCATTGAAGCCTGAACTCCGGAGAGGTATATGGTGGAATCGTTGAGGGCGAGGACTTTGCCACCCTCGTCCAAAACGAGATTTCCGGTGATACTTACATTTTGGACATCAGATCCAAATGCAGCCGCACTGGCACGGACAGCGGCCCTTATTATTTTTTTAGATGGTTCCTCTGAAGAGGGCATCCGGTCAATGTTTCTGGCGGAAAAATCGATGTCGGTTACAAGCACGGGCGAAGCATCCCCCTCTTCCATGATGCTGACCGATCCGCTGGTCACATCCAGAGATGTTATTATCAGCTTTTCATCCGACAGAAAGTTGCCCGCATCGAAAGCTCGATCTTCGGCTTGCTCTTCAGCATGCGCTTCAGAAATAATTCCGCCTAGCAAAAAACCTTGGGGGCCGCCTTCAGCCGCCTCATCAGGCGATGACACCTCTTCGGCCGAATCCTTTGCGGGAACAGGCAGGGGTTCCCCGTCACCTATCGCAGGGGCCGCCGGCAAAGATTTAAACTCTACATTGGCGTCTATATCCGCATCTGAAAATGATTCCCCGATGGCATCGACCTCTGGGCGCTCAAACCCGCTGGGAGCATCGCGCCCCGATGAAAAGCCGAAAATGCGCCCGAGGTTTGAAACTCCGCTAGATACCCGATAGTTTACGCTTACGTCGTAGAACTTCATCGCAGTGACGATCTCTCCCCGCAGCAAGCTCATCAGCGATAGATCCCCTTCTATTTTTCCTACGGATATCGCTGTCTGTCCTACAAACGGCGGCTCTGTAGAAATAATCGCCAGATTCTTGATCGTATACCCAGGGTGTGGAACAAATCGCAGCCGGAAGCTACTCATAGCGACTCGAGAGCCGGACCCGCCGATGCTGCGTTCTATCAGCGTTCTATATTTGTCCGTGGATATGAAAAAAGGGCCCGCTATTGCGGCTATGAGCAAAAGCGCGACCGCGACAAGCGTTGCAACGAGGATTTTTTTCACCTATCCCCCCAATGAATTCAAGACGTTAGCATACAGGCGGATGGTTGGCAATATGAGAGGTATGCGGGATTTCAATTGTGGACCCTCAGCTTCAACTCTTCAAGCCAGAGAAGCAACAGGTCGCGAATCCTTTTGTTTAATCCGTCGGGAATTCGCCGCGTCTGCATAACCGACATGAACGCATCCAGAGCGCTCCTCGTCTCACCCACCGTCAGGGGTATTCCGGAGGCATGCTCCAAGGTCTCCCTGTATTTGAGAGTCGTATTGACGAGCATGGCAAGCATCTCCTTTGTGCCGTCATCGGCGCTCTCGAATCTGCTGGAAATCCTCCCGAACAGTTCCCTTATGTCGTTATCGTCGATATCAGCCTTCATGACTTTCAATTGTCATTTTCATCCGACATTCTCAAGCGATATTTTGAATCCCAAAGCCACTGAACGCTGCAAAATAACGGCTTGCGGCGGAGAGTTCTATCGGCTATGCATCCATGAACCCCAAGGAGGGGGCGCGATGGCTGGGATCTTCATAACTTTTGAAGGGATAGAGGGATGCGGCAAAACCACGCAGATAAGGCTGCTCAATGAAGAACTGCGTAGCATGGGGTTTTCTACCGTTCTGACGCGAGAGCCCGGCGGAACACCGATATCCGAAAAAATAAGGGCGATATTGCTAGATCCTGCAAGCTCGAAAATATCCCCAAAAACAGAGCTGCTCCTCTACGCCGCAGGAAGAAACCAGCATATATGCGAAGTGATCTCACCCGCGCTAGCATCGGACAAGATAGTCCTCTGCGACCGCTACGCCGATGCAACGAAGGCTTATCAGGGAGCTGCCAGAGAGATCGCCCCTGAGATAATAGAATCGATTCACAGAATCGCCACCGACGGGCTGATGCCTGATTTGACCATACTCCTCGACTGCGATGCTGAGGTCGGACTTTCACGCGCCATAAAGAGGAACTCCGAAGAATCGATCTCTGGGAGCAGCGACCGTTTCGAACGCGAGAAAGTGGAATTTCACCAACGCGTCCGCGAAGGATATCTGAAGATATCGGCATCCGAACCGGGCAGGGTAAAAGTATTTGACGCGACCGAAGCGCCGTCCGTCATCCACTCGCAGATATTGTCCGAGGTCAAAAGAAAGATCGGAAATACAGGATGAACTCTATAGTAGGACACAAATCGCAGATCGAAAATATCCGAAAGACACTGGAAGCCAAGATGATGCCGCATGCCTTTCTCTTCACGGGTCCGGAAGGAATCGGCAAAAAAAGCGTCGCGCTTGAGATATTGAAATCGTTCACCTGCGTTAAGACGAAGGGCAGTACGATCGGCTATTGCGAAACATGCGCTGGATGCGTAAAATTCGAAGGCTCCTCTCACCCGGATCTGTTTTTCATCCAACCCGACGGGACACAGATAAAAATTCCCCAGATCCGCGAACTGCAATCGAAGCTGATTTATCATCCCCTCGAGGCCAATCAAAAGATGGTCCTCATAGACGACGCGCACAAGATGAACGAAGAGGCGGCAAATGCCCTTCTGAAAACGCTGGAGGAACCGCCGGAGTTCACGCATTTCATACTGATATCGGCGATGCCGCACCGCCTCCTTCCGACTATCAGATCCAGATGCCGTCAAATCGCCTTCTCTCCGCTCAAAGATGAAGATGTCGCGAAGTACCTAATTAAAAATTGTGCTCTGGAGGAAAAGAAAGCCTCCCACATAGCACGCCTGGCCGGGGGAAGCATAGGCAACGCTATCTCATTTGATCCTGCATTCGTATCAGGAGTTCTGGAACGTTTCACTGCCGTCTCCAACAAATCATCCACCGCCGACATACTGGAACTTTCAGAGACCTGGGGAAAAGAAGACACGGACAAAACAAGGTTCATCCTTGATTTTCTATCGGTCCTGCACAGGGACATGATGATGTATCTCATAACCGGCAAAAAGACCGATCTCGTCAACGAAGAGGCTGTTAAAGGCGCCTCATTCAGATCCGTCGAGCGCATCGACAAAAACCTAGATGAGATATTCGCGGCGAGGGCGAGTCTGGAATTCAACTCAAATAAACAGTTGATGTTTGAAAATCTTCTATTTACTTTAACCTCGTGAAATAAAAGGGCTTATGAACATTGAAAGCATAAATATTGAAGGCCAATCCCCTCAGCAGCCAAAGCCAGCTGAGCTCGTAGTGGGGGTTCAATTTAAAACCGCGGGAAAGATCTACAGCTTCCTGACCACCGACCCATCCCTCAAGACTGGGGACCAGGTTCTGGTCGAGGCCGATGATGGAATGTCGGTTGGATGGATCATAAATCCACCAAGGGAGTTCGAAGCATCGCATGCGCCGAAAAATCTAAAGCGCGTTTTGCATCGCGCTACGCAGAAAGAAATAGAAGAGGCAGCTCTTCGCAGAGAAAAGGCGATGGAGTATTTCGATATCTGCAAAAAGAAAATAGCGGAACACAGCCTGCAGATGAAGATGATCGACGCAGAAATAGTCGAAGGCGGCAAAAAGGTTATTTTCTTTTTCTTCGCAGAGGAAAGGGTTGATTTTAGAAGCCTGGTAAAAGACCTGGCAAGCTCGCTGCACATGAGGATAGAGATGAGACAGGTGGGTTCACGCGACGAATCCAAACTGCTTGGATGCATAGGCCCCTGCGGACTCGTAACCTGCTGTTCCTCACATATGCGACAATTTCAATCGATATCCATATCCATGGCAAAAAATCAGGGGCTGACGCCAAACCCGGCGAAACTCACCGGAATGTGCGGCAAACTCAAGTGCTGCCTCGCATACGAACAGGAGGCTTATGCAGAGCTGAGGCAGGGGCTTCCAAAACTCGGAGCTGCGGTTGAGGGTCCAAAAGGGGCCGGCAAGATAGTCGATCTCAATATACTCAAGCGCGACTGTTCCGTCCAGCTCTATGGAGGCGGCATAATCCGTTGCCTTTGCAAAGATTTAAAAATCCTCTCAAAGGATGAAAAGGAAAAGGCGATTACGGCGATGCGTACCGCCGAACATCAGGAAGAGAGGTCACGCGATCGCAGATCCTCAAACGACAAACGCATTAACAGAAACAACAGGGACAGAAAACATGTCAAAAAGGGATGACCGCTTTTACATCACCACAGCCATAGACTACGTAAACAGCGTACCTCACATAGGCACAGCCTACGAAAAAATCGGAGCCGACGTTCTAGCCAGATGGAACAGGATGATGGGCAAAGAGGTCCATTTTCAGATGGGAAATGACGAGCATTCCATCAACGTATGGAAGGCAGCGCGTGAAAAGGGACTCCATCCAAAACAGTACTGTGATGAGATGCGAGTCCAGTTCGAAAATATCTGGCAAAACCTTTCCATATCTTACGACGGATTTATACAAACATCCGACCCGTTGCATGAAGCCGGAGTGCAAAAACTCTTCTCCAAGATAATGGAAAGTGGCGACATCTACAGCGCACGATACGAAGGCTGGTATTGCGAATCCTGCGAGGCATATCTCACAGATAAAGACCTGATCGAAGGGCTCTGCCCCAACCACAAAATGAAGCCGAAATGGCTCTCGGAGGAAAACTACTTTTTCGCACTGTCCAAATACGGCGACAGGCTGCTTAAACACATCGAAAAAAATCCGGAGTTCATACTGCCTGACATCAGAAAAAATGAAATCGTAAGCCTCATACGCGATGGACTTCAGGACGTATCCGTTTCGAGATCCTCCTTCGACTGGGGCGTAAAGCTGCCAAACGACGACCGGCACATCGTTTACGTCTGGTTTGACGCTCTCATAAATTACATCACAGCGGTGGGCTACGGCTCAAACGAGGAAAATTTTAAAAAATGGTGGCCGGCAGATGTCCACGTCATCGGCAAGGACATAACCAGATTTCACTGCGTGATATGGCCAGCTATGCTGATGAGCGCCGGCATCGAACTGCCAAGAACGATATTCGGGCACGGATTCGTCTATCTGAAGGGCGAAAAGATGAGCAAGAGCCTTGGCAACATCGTAAAGCCGATGGATATCATAGAAAAATTCGGAGCAGATCCTCTTCGATATTATCTTATGCGCGAAGGCGGTTTCGGCCGCGATAGCGACTTCACCTGGGAACATTTTATCGAAAGATATAACGGCGACCTTGCAAACGGAATAGGGAATCTTGTTGCAAGAACCATCGGGATGGCCGCGCGTTATCAGGATTGCATAATCGACCCTCCTTCGAAGATTGATCCATCATCTGAAATAGCTTCGGCGGCAAACGGATTATTTGAAAAATTTTCCTCAAACCTAAATCACCTGAACGGAGAAGTTGAGTTCCATCATGCCCTTGCAAATATCTGGGAGCTCGTCGCTTCGGCAGACAGGCACGTCAATGAAAACAAACCTTGGGAGCTCGCGAAGAAAAATAAAAAAGATCGCATAAACACGATACTGTGGGAGCTCGCCTCCGCAATACGCGTAGTTGCCACAGCGCTTTTCCCCTTCATGCCTTCGACGGCTGAAAAAATATGGTCTGACATGGGATTCGAAATCTTCGGTGATCTGGCCGAACAGGGCGCCGCATCCCTGAAATCGCCCTGGGGAAATATCGACAAAAAAATAACTGCTAAAAAAGCAAACGGCCTATTCCCCAGAATAGAAGAAGAGGAAAAAAAGGATAAACCGGAAGCAAAAAAGACAGAGTCGCCCAAGAAGGAGAAGAAGATGGAAATGGCATCGGGAAATATAGTTCAGCTCCTGGATATCCAGGATTTTGCCAAGGTAGAATTGAAAGTAGCCGCCGTAATTGGGGCCGAAAAGGTCGAGGGGGCGGACAAACTTTTGAAACTCATCATAGATATCGGCAGCGAGAAGCGCCAGATAGTCGCCGGAATAGCGAAGCACTATTCGCCTGAAGAACTTATAGGGAAAAAGATAGTCGTAGTAACCAACCTCAAACCTGCCAAGCTGCGCGGAATAGAATCCAACGGCATGCTCCTGGCGGCATCGGATGAAAATACCGTTTCCATACTTACGCCACTCAGGGATGTGGCTATAGGATCCCGGATAAAATAATTACAGCAGCAGGTCGTCCAGATCGGGGATGGAATCCTGAATGGGGCCGGTCTCCTTCGGCTTAGGTTTTGGACGAGCAAATGATGGAGCTGGCCTTGCAAACCCGCGCCTGCTCAGGGAGAGGTCCTTCGAATTACTCTCGATGACATCTATTATATGGCGGCTCTGTCGCTCCCATTTTTGAAGGGCCCTCTCTAGCAGAGGTTGGTTGACCGACCATAGAAGCGAATGTTCGCCCTTTATCTTCTGTTCTGAAAAAAGCCGATACCCCATGGAGAAGATCTGAAATCCTGTTTCATCAGGCCCTCCCCATACTACGAATGTAGCGGGCTCCTGTATTTGCAGCCTTATCTGTTTGTCGGGATCCCGCTCCGTGCGCAAAAAACCCACTATATTCAGGTTCAGCTTGATGCACCAGATTGGCTCGGTTAGCCCCTTCATGATGAGCATGAGTTCATCGAGGAAGGTCATCTGATTGAGATTGTCACGCCTGATCTGCCTGGATGCGTTGTATGTCGTGATCTCCATGTTGTCCGGCATCACGACACCGAAAAAAGCCCTGAGGAAATTAAAAACCTGCTCGAAAAACCAGACGTTCGTCTCCTCATGCCCCATCGATGTAAAATCGACATCCGGGTTAAAACCCCACGCTCCCACGACCTCCCCCTTGTCCGTAGCCTCGGTGAAAAAATCATCGAGGCCAGTGGGAATGTCGAAAGTGTCGTTTTTGCCCGCCATGAGGAGGATGTTATATCAAATAAGGGCGCGCTGTCCAGAGGCAGAGGACCTCTTTTGACCTAAAAAGAGGCGTTGATAAACTCTAGCAGGTTCCCAGGGAGGATGCCCAGCAAAAGCGAGGCGGCCAGGGCTATCGCCAAGGCCGATATCACAGCCGCACCTGTATATATCGCTTCTCCGTCGGACCGGATATCGCCTTCCTGCTTTGTGAAATAGATCGCCATCACTGGTTTTACATAAAATGCTATCGAAATCACCGATACGACTGCCGCGACGAATCCGAGCAAAATATCCCCTCCGGTCAATATCGTTCTGAAAAGATAATATCGCCCTGCAAATCCAACGGTCATCGGAATGCCCGCCAGAGAAAAAAGCAAAATGGCGAATGATGCGGAAAGAAATGGGCTTCTTTGGGAGCTCCCTGAAAGCCTCCCGATATCGGCCGTCACATCGGAACCCGGTAAAAGAGCGGCGACCGCTGCAAAGGCTCCAGCTGTTGCGATTCCAAATGCAGCGGCGTAGAAAACCATCCCTTTCATCGCAGCGGCGGGGTCAAAGACCATGGAGGGAATAACAGCCAACATATACCCTCCCTGCGAAATCGATGCGTACGCAAGCATCCTCTTGAGATTTTCCTGGCGAAGCGCCACCACCGCACCGAATATCATCGTTGCAGCTGAAATCCCAAAAAGAAGATGGTGCCATACCGGATCGTAGGATGGAGATATCGCGATCGCCAGTTTAGCAAGGATGATCACTGGCACCATCTTTCCAACGGTAGTGATGAAAGACGCACCCGGCACTGGAGCGCCCTCCACCGCATCGGGCATCCATGCGTGAAACGGAAAAGCCGCGATCTTGAATCCAAAATATGAAACCGCCATCGCTGCGCCGAACATGAAAAAAGACTTCGTAGAAGGGTCTGTTATAAATTTCGAGTTGGCCTCTATCTCGCCCAGCGCAAGGCTCGCGACGCTGCCAAATATGAATGCCATCCCCATCATAAAAAATGCAGCTGCAAAGGCGGCTGAAATGAAATATTTGAGGGCCCCTTCGAGGGAGTATGAGTTATCACTTCGCGCGGCAACCGTGGCATAGGAAGAAACTCCGGCTATTTCCATGGAAACAAAAATCATGAGTATGTCGTTTGAGGATACCGCCAAACAATATGACGCTGCCGCGATCAGAATAAATGCAAAGTAGGAGTCGGCCTCTCTCCTTATCGCCACCTTTGACGGCAGTGCGGTAAGGGCAGAAATTCCGGTCACTATGAAGATTATCATCCATATCGCAAGACAGGATTTACCTACGGAAAACGGGCCGAAGGCAAGATCATCTGCGGTCGGCCACATCATCCATGAAAGGGAAAATGCTGCAAGAAGCGCCGCAGATAATATCACCAGCGCAAATGAATCACCTGCTTCCTCATCTGAATCCGATGGTATCGCGTCCTTGATCAGGAGTATGACAGCAGCTAAAATCAAAACCAGCAACGGCGAAAAGATTTTCGCCATCAGCAGCCAGTCTATATTGCACAATTGTCCCTGCATAATTTCACTCTCTCCGTAATGCGTCCGACGCACCCGACTCAGTTGTATAGCCAAGCTCGGAGGCCGGAATTATCATCTCCACCCTGTTCGCAAGCTTCACGAATGCACCTGCGGAACCAGCGACCCTTGAAATTATAAAATCGGGGAAGAGGCCTGAAAGCACTATTGCGGATGACATTACGATCAGGGCCACCATCTCTCCAGCTCTCACCGGCGATATCGTACCCAACTCTTCATTGGAAACCTTGACGCATACCGATCTTGCCGCGGTCCATATCATAAGGGCTGCGGCCACAGCCAACCCAAGCATCCCTATTATGGCAAAACAGGTTGAGTTCTGGAAAGCACCGAGAAATATCAGGAACTCACCTGGGAACATATTCAAAAATGGTACACCCGCGTAAGCTACGAACGAAAAAACCAAAAGGACCGACAAGACAGGCATCCTGCATGACATGCGGCAGAGGCAATGCAAATCCGTGTCGGATCCCCTGGCACAAAAAACGGATAAGAGTGCGAATATCGCAGAAACAGCGAACCCATGATTGACCATGTGCAATATAGATCCGGTCACCGACATCCGATTCGCCGCGAAAAGACCTATGAGCGCTACCCCCATATATGCGACGGTAGAAAATGCGATCAGCCTCTTTATTTCTTTCTGGGCGATGGCAATAAAAAACCCACCCACGACCCCTGACGCAGCTATCACGAGGATCGGCGTGTTATAATGAAGCGTCGCTGCTGGAAAAGCCGGCAGCACCAGCCTGAAAAATCCGTACGCGCCCATCTTGACCACTATGGCGCAAATTAAAATTCCAGCCGCGATCGGGCCTTCTTCAACGGAATCTGAAAGCCACGAGTGAAGAAGGATCAGGGGAACAGCTATCCCAAATCCGGCCGCAAAAATCATAAAAAAGAACAGCTGTTCATGTGCGCTGAATCTGTGAGAATATATGTCGAGAATTTCGGAAGATCCCCCGATCGCTGAAACAGCAGCAGTGCCTACAAAAAGAAGTGAAACGCTGGAGGACATGAATAATACAAACTTAACTGCAGCTCGTGCACCCTTTTTTCTACTGCCCATCCCAATCAGCATAAAAACAGGAAAAATGGCCAAGGCGTAGAAAAGGATCATCAGATAGAGATTCATCGATATGAAAAATCCCATCGCTCCGGCAGCGCTCAACAGTATCATCGAATAGAAAAATTTATACTCCGCTATCTCCTCCCTGAAAGATGCAAACAGGGTCGCAGCTAAAACCACTGAAGAGGTAAGAAGAAGAGCAGCCGATGCGCCATCTGCCCCAACGTGGTAACTGATACCGAGGCCCGGAATCCAGCTCATCAGCTCCTGAAAATCAAATTCGCCACTTTTATCTATCAGAGTAAAAATGACAGAGGCCAAAAGAAAGGATACCCCAGAAAAAACTGAGGCCAACCATCTGGCCAGCGCACGCGATCTTATCGGCAAAAGCGCTATAAGCGCCGCCCCTAAAATAGGAGCGAGCACAGTTAGACTCAGTATGTGATCGTTTAAAATATCCATTTATAGCGCCAAGTATCCTGCCGCTACGGCGGCACCAATCAAAAAATAGAGCAGATATCTCTGAACGAGCCCGTTCCCCATAATCGATGCGACGATGCCAATCATCCACACCAACTTTGAAATTCCACCCACTAGCACTCCATCGACGATTTTTCTATCGAGGTATTCATCTATAACTTTTTTCGAAACCCATATGGTCCCTCTGGCGAAAATTCTCTCATAAAGCGCATCGAAATAGAAACCGTTTGCGACGAGGGCATGGATAGGCCCAAGCCTGGAGGTTATCCTGCCTGGCCAATCCCTCTTCTGAGCATATATGACCCAGCTGAGTATTGAAAAATGTGCGGACCATATCATCGTAGCAACTGTAAGGATGAGCTCCATAGATCGAGAAGCTGCGGCAGGCGCACGGCTGACTTCATCTGCGATCAACGCACCTATCCATCTACCGAAATAGTCCCCTCCTCCAAAAGATTTTGAAGCTCCAATAAAACCACCGAATATCGTCAGGGTGGCGAGAATCATCATTGGTATTATCATCGAAACAGGAGATTCCGAGATTTTCTTGTACTGATCGAATTCAAAATTGGGTTCGCCGAAGAAGATCGCCCCAACCGCGCGAAATATGTAGAACGAAGTGATTCCGACAACGGCAAAGCCTGCAAACCATATCCCGAGGTGGTCTCTTTCGTAGAGCTGCCATAGTATGGCATCCCTGCTGAAAAAACCGCTGGCTGGAAAAATTCCTGCGAGTGCAACCGCGCCTATCACAAAGGTCCAGGCGGTAAGCGGCATAATGCGCTTGAGTCCGCCCATCTTCATGAGATCCCTTTCTCCGCCGAGGGCATATATCGCGCTGCCAGCAGAGAAAAAGAGCAACAGCTTGAATATGGAATGCGCAACAAGATGAAATACCGCAGCTGAAAAAGCGCCTACACCTATCGATGTGAATATCAGCCCGATCTGCGATATAGTGGAATAAGCCAGAAGTTTTTTAATATCGCGCTGTCCTACAGCAAAGACCGCTGCGCATAGGGCGGCAACTATTCCAAAGATGTATATCACAGACATGGCTGATCCAGACATCACCAGGATGAAGTTGAGCCTCACCATCAGGTAAGCTCCAGCGCATACCATCACCGCCGAATGTGCCAGCCCGGATATCGGAGTCGGCCCCTTCATAGAATCCAGAAGCCAGGTATGGAATGGAAGCTGAGCCGACTTTATTGCGCAGGCCGCAAACATCAAAATAGAAACTGTCGTAGCAACCGGAAGAAAGTAAAACGCATGGCGTTCCATACTCTCGAAGCTGAAAATCCCTATTTTAGGATCCACATCGCCGGCGCTCATAACGCCATATACGAGAAAAATTCCAGCCAGAAGCAAGACATCTGAAAAGGAGTTCCATGCGAAGGTCTTAACGGCCACCACCCTCTTAGACCTGTCAAAAAAATCCAGCCCTACAAGAAACGACGAGACGATTCCGGCAGCACTCCAACCGATGAACATGAAGGCCAGGTTGTCAGCAAGGACGAGGAGCATCATGGCAAAAAGAAAGATCCCAAGAAGAGCGAAGTACCTGGCAAAACCCGAATTTTTCCACATGTACCCTATCGAATATATGGAAGTGAGCAAACCAAGCCCGGATATCAAAAGGGACATGACCATAGAAAGCTGGTCTATTTTCAGCGAAAGATCGATCACTACTTCGTCCGACACTATCCATCTGTAGAGCGGTCCCGTTATCACAGCTGGATCGCCCGCTTCGAAAGCGGTGATGGTGAAAAAGAGAACAACCGCCCCTGCAAAGGAGATGGCCGAGGCTATCACTCCAAAAAGCGCCGACCACTCCCTATATTTTGCAACTTCACTCCCGGCGGTAACAGCTGAGATTATCGCATTCACAAATGCGGAAAAAAGCGGAGCGACCGCTATGAGCCAAATCAGCTCCTGGAGTGATATGCTCCTGTAAATCAGATCCAGCATGCTAGCCCTTTAAAAGATTAAATCTGTCCGAATAAATGCTTCCGGTCCTTGCATTGATTGCTGCGACAATGGAAAATCCTGCTAAAATCATGGCTGCTCCCAAAGCCATCAGAACGATGACTATTCCCCTCCCGGAAGGAAGTAGGTTCCACCTTGCAAAAGATATGATTGCAAGAATCGATGCGCAAAACATGGTAGCTATAGAGACCATAACGATAAGGATATTTCTCCTTGCCACCGCCCCTATCGCACCAATCGAAAACAAAACCAGGCTGAGTATAAGATAATGCTGGAGACTTATCATAGCGCGCCTCCGTCCTCTTTATGCCTTCTTGACCCCGAAGACAGATAGCGGGCGCACAATCCTGATACAAAAATCATAAGAGTTGCTGCTTCTATTTCAAAAAATCTTTCTCCCAAAAGCGACTCTGTAAGGGAGGATGCCGAGGTAAAGTAATCGCCCGCTTCAGGAAGCTCTATGTAAGGGGGTTTTGCTATCGCAACAATGACAACGATGGACATGCACATTATAGCAACTGATGCGGTTATTGAAAAAAATTTCATGATGCGCCTCTGCTCCTCGTAGATGTTGAGCTTAACAGAGGCATATACGAACATAAACGCGACCCCTATAGCTATCAGCAGAATGAACAGCGAAGCCTCGATGTAACAAGCAAGCACCACCATAAGTATGCCGTAGAGGACGGAAAGAACCGAAAAAAATATCGCGGCGGTCAAAGCCCTGGTGCGAGTGATCAGGATGAGGGAGAGAATCACTGCAATTCCTGCCAAAAAATAAAATGTAACCTGTTCGATCATCCAGCCCCCACATATACACGACAACCGCCGTCATTGCGAAAGGATTCGCGGAACGAGGATGAGGAGCGCCAAACTCAGTCCCATCTCTTTGGGACAGAAGGGGCCTTCCGGTAGGCCCTGCCATCTCCGGGCGTTGCAGATGGGGCAGCGGTTCCCTTCGGACTTGAAATCTGCGGAATCTGACTCTGGGGAACAGAGGTTCCCTCGGCGGGCCTCTGCGGCCGAGGAGCCTCTATCCCCCAAGCAGCAAGCGTGCCGGGGCTTGAATCGTTCACTATGCTGTATACGACAGAATCATCCCGATTATCATTCAAGACCGCGTATTCACGCGCCGCGGCCTGCCCTTCGAAGGTATTCGAATCCTTCATCAGAATCTTGTATGTTCTCAGCGCCTCCTGGCGATAGGGCTCAGACCTGATCAGGAGTTCCTCCGGAGATATCTGATAGTTAAAGAGCACCCAACTCCACTTCCTGTGCACGTACCAGACGTCCTCGTTGACGCGAGCCCAGAGCAGAAGCCCCTTCCTGTGCCATTCGCCTTTTGGATGACGCGCCAGATAGGCCTTCACCCGGGGAAAGACATTATCAGGATGCCCCACGAGCTCCCTCAGGAGGAGATAAAAATCGGCCTCCTGTGCGTATTTGCTGCCCGGGTACTTGCTCATCAAGGTTTTATAATGAACACCTGTGTATGGAATATAGACGATGGCATGAACATATTCGAAAGAACCGGGACCATACTGAGAGTTTAAAGCCGCCGCCTCCCGCTGCATGCAGGTCGGATCGCCGCCGCCACTCCAATAACATTTTTTCTCGGCGCGCTCGGTAAAACTATCCGCGAGTGAATCCAGGAGCCTGGCGCATTTGACAAGTGACTCCGGCGCCCATTTTTTATCCGATAAATTCGTCTGGGAATATCCGCAGAAGAATTTGGCCGCCCCCTCGAGGTTGCCGCTTCGCTCCATCGCATACCCCTCGTCCAGCGGACTGGCCTGTGCGGTTGCCGCAAAAAGAAGACAAGCAACAACCACCGAAGATAACGAAATGCCGCGTCCGGTCAGCTTCAAGATTCCCCCTATCCCCTAAAAGGCATAAAAGAAGGCTGGTGCAAAAACCCTGTATTGTTAATGAGTTAAGAACACGGAATATTACCAACTACCCCCTTTTATGCAATAAAAAGAATCCTCCGTTAGAAATGAGGATCTTTTTCCTTAAAATCTTCTCTTTTGCTCCAAAAAATCTCTTTGCTGTAAAGCTTTCATGTTGATAGCAATCGCGCACCGATGAATAAAAAGAGATTAAATCTTGGACTGGATCTTGGATCAATATCCCTGAAAACCGCCCTTCTTGACGAAAATAATCATATTTTATTCGAAAAATGGATGCGTGTTGCGGGAAATCCGCTCGGATCCCTCAAAATTCTACTAGATGATATCAAAAAATCCTTTGGAGAGCTCGAATTCAGCTCAATCGGTTATACCGGCAGCGGAAGGGGGCTTATATCCGAGATCCTGAAGGAGGCGGCATCGATAAATGAGATCAGCGCCCACGCCGCCGCCGTCAAAGAGTTTCATCCTGAGGTAAAAAGCGTGATCGAGATAGGCGGACAGGATTCGAAACTCATACTCTTTGGCGATGAGGATGAAATATCTGAATTTAGAATGAATGAGCTCTGCGCCGCGGGGACCGGAGCATTTCTGGATCAGCAGGCCGCAAGGCTTGGGATGGAGATAGAGGAGTTCGCCCTCAAAGGACTCGAAGCCACCTCCCCTGTCGCAATCGCCGGAAGATGTGCGGTCTTTGCAAAAACCGACATGACCCATCATCAGCAGGAAGGCCGACCGCTTCCCGATATAATCGCCGGATTAAACGAGGCGCTGGCTCGCAGCTATATCTCGAATCTGGTAAGGGGTAGATATCTCCATCGGCCGATATCCTTTCAGGGGGGAGTTGCCAAAAATGCCGGGCTCGTAGCCGCATTCAAAAAGATGCTCTCCCTTAAAGATGGGGAACTCATAATACCAAAAAATCATCTGACTATGGGGGCCATCGGCGCCGCGATAGCCGCGAGAGGATCCCCTCCCCGCAACATGGTCAGGATATCATGCATAGAAAAATCTCTGGAAAAAATCTCGGAGATCAAGATCACACAAAAACACGCGCTGCCGAAACTCAAATCCGCTTCGCAGAGGATAATCGACAGCTCGCTGAAAAATATTGTCAGCTCGGGAGTGTTTCTGGGAGTCGATATCGGCTCTGTGTCGGTCAAGCTCGCCGCGCTATCAGAGGATGGAGTTATATATCAGGACTACGAGTTTTCCGACGGGCGCCCGCTCGATGTCCTTCGCAAGCTATTTGATAAGCTTGATAAAGCATCTCCGAATTTGAAATTTTCAGGAACTGGAATAACTGGAAGCGGCAGGGCCTTCTTAGGAAAGTTGATCGGGGCCGACACTGTGGTAAATGAAATAACCGCGCAGGTCGCAGCGTGCAAATCGGTCATGCCAGAGCTCGACACAATCATAGAAATAGGCGGACAGGATGCAAAATTCATACGTCTCGAAGGTGGGTCGGTAAGGCGCTTCGAGATGAACCGCGTCTGCGCCGCCGGAACCGGGGCGTTCTTACAGGAGCAATCCGCAAGACTTGGAATAGATCTCTCGAGGGAGTTCGCGGCAAAGGCTGCCCTGAGCGACGCCCCTTCGAATCTCGGAGCCAGATGCACCGTATTTATGGAATCCGATCTCGTGTCGCATCAACAGAGCGGATCTAGTAAAAATGATCTTCTGGCAGGGCTGGCATACAGCGTGATCACGAACTATCTCGAAAAAGTCGCGCCTGTCAGCGAGATAGGAGATAAAATCCTCTTCACCGGAGGAGTCGCCCAAAACGATGCCGTAGCGTCAGCGCTTGAAAACAGGCTCGGTAAATACGTGATGAGATCAAGGCTCGGCAAGGTGACCGGGGCTATAGGGGCTGCGATAGCTGCACATAGCGATAAACTGAAGAAAAAATATTCCAGCAGCACTTTCATAGGCGTATCGGCAGCGATGGAGATCGAACATTTTTACTGTGAGGACTGCGAAAACGGATGCCTGATTTCGAGAGCCGTAAAAAATAACGGCGCTATCTTCGGAGGAAAGTGCGGCAAGTGGGATGGAGAGCTCAAATCCGGTCGAACTTCGAAATCCGTAATTTCTAAAAGGGCCTCCATTTTTGGATACTCCCCCTCAGTTAATCCCGGCGGATCGTCTGTCAGAGGATGCATAGGAATACCCAGAGCGCTGATCACATTCGATCAAATCCCGCTGTGGCGATCGTTCTTTGAGTCGCTTGGTTTCAAGGTTCTGCTCTCCCCTCCCACGAACAAGGCTATGCTCGAGGATGGGATGAAACATATAACTACGGAGACCTGCCTCCCGGTCAAGGCCCTCTGCGCGCACACGTGGTGGCTCGAAAAGAATAAAGAGGTCGATGCCATATTTGTACCGTCCTTGGTTTTTTCCGAACGCGACAGATTCGGAAAGGACAATTCGCACTGTCCTTACGTCCAGTCTGCAGCACAATTCGCATCCCCTGTGACATCGAAAAAATTTCTCAACCCGGTCGTAAATTGGAAGTGGCATCCGCAGGATTATAAACGCGAGATGGTTCGGATATCGAAGGAGCTTGGCGTTTCTGAAAGAGCGGCGAATCGCGCATGGGAACAGGCTTGTGAGGAAATGAAAAAAGCCAGATCGAAGCTTCGGAATATCGGCGACAACATCCTCGCAAGGCTCAAAAGCGGGGAGCTGAAAAGGGCCTTCCTCTTGCTAGGCAAGGATTACAACCTTCATGACAAGTCCTTAAACTCAGGCGCGGCCGGGTTGTTGGGAGCGATGGGTGAAGCCATCATAACCCAGGATATGATAACCGACGACTCGGCAAATTATCCGGATGGATACATCAACATGGTGTGGAGCCACGGAAAGGAAATAATTTCAGCGGCTCACATCGCATCGGAAATTCCGAATTTATTTCCCGTGATGATAACCAGTTTCGGATGCGGCCCAGATTCGTTCACGATAAACCAGGCGCGCGAAGCCGCAAGGGGAAGGCCCTTTCTCCTCCTCGAGGTCGACGAACACAGCTCGTCGGTGGGAATGGCAACACGCATCGAGGCATTCATAGACTCCCTGTCAAAGGACTACCAGCCAGCCAATGAGCCTGCGAAATCGGCATACCTTCACACTGGCAAAATCCGGAGGATATTCCTCTCACAGTTTTCAGATCACGGCCTGGCGTTTGCTGCCACATTCAAGAAGCTCGGATTCGACCCGGTCCTTCTCGACCTGCCGAATGAGGAATCCCTTAAGCTTGGGTCCATGCACTCGACATCGGGAGAATGCCATCCGTACACGCTGATGCTCGGAGACTACATAAAGGCCGCTACTAGGAACCTCGACTTCTCGAGCTCTGCTTACTTCACACCTGACTCGGCGCTGTGCCGCGTGGGGCAATTCGGCATCCAGATTAGAAATATCGCCAAGGCAACCGGGCTACGTCTCCCGGTGATAACTAAAATTCAGGATATCCTTACCCTTTCCACAGCCGGAAAGTCATCTCACATGAAGGCGTTGACGACATACTGGGAGATGATGCGCGGCATGGATTTCTTCATGCAAAAATTTCTCGAAACGAGAGCGTACGAAAAACATCCCGGCGACGCCGACGTCGCACACGAAAAAGGGAGAATGGCAATAATAGAAAGCATCTCGACTGGAAAACCTCTCGATGGGCTTGCCAAGGCAGTTGCGATGCTAAACGACGTTGGCACCAATAAAAAACAGCGCAAATTTAAAATAGGAATTACCGGAGACTATTACACCCGTGTCTGTGATTTCGCGAACAATCAAACGTTTAGGGAAATCGAAAAAATGGGCGGCGTCGTAATGCTCCCCTCCACGCTGTGCGAATTCGTGAAATATGATGTTCACCAAAAGCCTGTCTGGGCAATAGGCCACAGGGATCCTGCCGAACTCATCAAGCAGCTCGTCGCTAAAAAAGTGGTCTATGCAAAGGAAAATAGAGTCAGAAAGATATTCGGAGATGGCATCGACTACAACATCCCGCTGGAATACGAAAGAGCGGTAAAATACATGCGTCCATACATGAGCGAAAAACTGCCGTCGGGGCTTACCGCATCGGTGGCAGGAATCCTCGAGCAGATCCATGCAGGCGCAGATGGGATTCTTAACCTTATAACTTTTCACTGCACCTATGGACTTGTAATATCTTCGGTATTATCATCTATCGACAGGGATTATCCGAAGATCCCAAAACTAACGCTCATCTTCGAGGGGTTAAAGCCTGCTCACAACAGGGTGAGGCTCGAAGCATTCATGGAGCGCGTAAAATCTTCGGCAGCCGGAGGGAAGCGATGATCGCAAAATTTGTTATATTCGGAATGCTGGGAATCTGCACTAACCTGTTTATAACCGCATTGTTTTCGACGATCGCCAAGAGAAAGCTCGAACTAACTGGCGAGGCGTCTGTTGTCATGTTTCCTGTCTACGGACTCGTAGCATTCATCTATCCGGTCGTCGCAATACATCTCAGCCACCTGGACTGGTATCTTCGCGGTGCAGCCTACATGCTCATCTTTTACGTATTCCAATATGTCATCGGCCTTGGCTTGACCAAGCTCAGGCTCTGCCCCTGGAACTATTCCGGCAGCTTCTCCCTGCATGGGCTGATAAGGTTGGCGGATGCGCCGATATGGTTCGGATGTGGGCTGGCTCTGGAGTGGATCTATCCGATCGCCAAAGCTGCCGCGAATGTAATTTGAGACGCTTGAAGCCGTTGAAGTTCCGGGCTGTGCACAACATTGGAACCTCTGAAAAGCTAGCGGTAACAATAACTTCGACCATGGACAATTGACCATCGACCAAAACATCAAGAAGCTAGAATCCAGAAGTGAGAAGCGAGATTTCTACAGGCGAGGTTTTTCTAGCTTCCAGCCTCTCGCTTCTGGACGAATTCGTCGGCGATATCCCTGCGATAGATCTTTTGACCGGGTCTGCGCAATTCAGAAAAAAAATCGACAACACTTCTATGGAAGACCTCTTAAAACTATCTGAAACCCCGCAAGAATTTGCAGATAGAATCTCCGGTTATCTTTTGTATTGAATAAAACTTCGGTCGGTCATCTGACTGAGGTGCCGTTGGTAGACTTCAGATCCCCTAGGACAAGCCTGCCGTCTCTATTTTCGAAAAAAAGATGCTCTCTTGAAATGGTCGTTACGCCGCCAAATATTTCTCTTCCGACAATTCTTTTTTCACCGGGCCTTAAAATAAAATAATTAGATATCTGTTCATCGATACCTTGGTCATCCGAGGCGAAGAAAGTAAAAACTCCAAGAGATACGACTAACCCCCCAGACCACGGGGCGTATTGAACTTTAGCAAAGCCGTCGCCCAAATTCACATATAGCGGAGTATTTGAATTTATATTGTACAGATATTCCACTCCAGGCTGCAAACGCCCCCTATAAAAATCC
Source organism: Myxococcales bacterium (assembly GCA_012513515.1). Taxonomy (NCBI): domain Bacteria; kingdom Pseudomonadati; phylum Myxococcota; class Myxococcia; order Myxococcales; species Myxococcales bacterium. Next base: position 28,847 of record JAAZCA010000021.1, read on the forward strand.
TTGTTATCAAATTCCGCTGAAAGCCCGTTTGTCGATTTCAGGTCTGTGATGACTACCGAACCTTCACCCCTGTTTTCCAATTTCAGGTGTCTCGCTGAAACGGTTCTGTCATCGCCAAAGTCCGTTCGACCGAGCACGATAGAGGACCCGCTAGGAACCTGCACGATACGTGATCCATTTTTACCTACGATTCGAGCCATGATTGAATCGCCATCTAAGAACAGATCGACGTAACAGCTTCTGTTCAATACCAGCCTGAACGGACCCGTATTCTCTATTTCGGCACCATATCGAACGCCGGGGATTAAATTTGAACCAAAAAACAGCGCTTCCTTAGGGGCTCCACCATTGCCTAGCGTATTTCTAATCTCGGATTCAATCCCAGTTTCATATTCGAACATATCGAAATATTCTAGAAAATCACCAACTGATATATTGAAAACTTTTCCCGTGGAGTCGTGAGGATTCGATATGGTCAAAGTCTTATTTTTTGAGTTGTAATCGACGACTGTGTACATGTGACTTTCTACGAGCCATGAAGGAGCATTAGAAGGTTTGTAGATTTTAGTAGCCACATTCAGAATCGAAAAATTTATATTTGCCTTAAACTCTTCCAGCAAATCCATCGCTTCTTTTTTTGTGTACAAATACACTCTCTTCGAACGGGCCATCTTCCCCATTATAGCAAGCGACACCTCGGACTGATAGCCGCCCTCTACGGCGAGAAAGGTGTCCTGCCTCGTTTCGAACCAGCTACGATTTTCCTTTCTTCTCTTTGCATATGCGTACTCTATTATCTGAAATCCGAGATCTCCTCTTGAAAGCGACTTTAATTGAGTGTTTATTCCCTTCTTATGAATTAGCCTACTCTTTAAATCGGATCGCTTCACTTTTATCGGCGTTTCATCATCGGCAAATCTTACCGTCCATCCATTTCCTTCTGGTTTGATCATCCTGGCAAATAAATGTCTGGCGTAAGGCTTACGCGCTAGAGCATAAAGATAGGCCAATAGATAACAGTTCCCCACGGAGCCCTGCTTGAATTGTGCCTTTTTTAGATTTGGAAATATTTCATCTATAAGCGCCTCCTCTTCAGGAGATAGCTTGCCTAAGCCAATGTCCTGCAAAGCATTAACGCTACCCGCTTCATGAACGCCACGCGCAGGAAATGTAAAAAAGGCTGCGATCGCCTTGAGGAAACCGTTGAAGGAAGCGGGCATAGATTTGATCGCATCCGAGCCATCGCCTTCGGAGATCGCTTCCGGGTTGGACCGTTTTGGAGCTGCGGCAGATGGCGGCGATTCAGACTCAACAAGTCCATATCTAGCGGCCTCTGCTATAAGGAAGTCGCGCCTAGCCATCATCGATGCGTGGCCGGAAGGGGCTTGCGTTAGAGGCTGCTGCGCCGCGGGCGTAGCCGCTGAATATCCGGACTGCGCATATGCAAGGTTGCTCCGCATAAAAGCGGCCGCTGGCGTGAGTGCAGGGGCAAAAGCCGGCTGGCAACCAATCGGGGGAAAGCCGAAAGGCTGAACCGTCACGGGCACGGGCGCTGGCAGGACTGGTTTTGGAGGTGCCATTTCATCAATACTATCGTCAATTTCAGTTTAAAGTTGTCAAAAAATCAATTATTTGCCAAAAATTTCAAAAACCGTATAAGTTTCAATATATTATGACTTTAAATCAGGGACCATCATACTTGGAACTGTCGCGATGCGGGGAGCTTGAATCGCGGGCATCCGCCGCAATTGAGGCGATGGAGCGTTGCGACCTCTGTCCACGCGGCTGCAGAGTCAACAGGGCCTCCGGCGAGATCGGATTTTGCCGCGTGGGAAGAAAGGCCGGCGTTGCAAGCCACAATCTCCATTTCGGCGAGGAACCACCGATCACCGGAACGAAGGGATCGGGCACGATCTTTTTCACCGGATGCAATATGCGCTGCAAGTTCTGCCAGAACTATCCGATAAGCCAGAACGGAAATGGTGAGATAGTCTCTGCCGAGCGCCTCGCTGAAATGATGCTATCGCTTCAGGGGCGCGGCGCGCATAATATCAACCTAGTCAGTCCGTCGCACATGGCCGCACAATTTTTGGAATCGCTTTGCATCGCTGCAAAGAAAGGGCTGCGCATTCCGATCGTTTACAACTCAAGCGGCTATGAGGGGATGAAAGCATTAAAACTCCTCGATGGAGTTATCGACATATACATGCCCGATATAAAATACGCTACCGCAGAGGCCGCGAAATTTTGCTCGTCGGCCCCGGACTACTGGAGGCATGCGCGCCCTGCGATCATTGAAATGTATAGACAGGTCGGAGCTCTCCAGATGGATGAGGAAGGAATAGGAGTTCGCGGCATGCTGATACGCCATCTCGTCCTGCCGAATGGACTTGCATCCTCCCGCGAAATTTTCCGCTTCGTCGCGGAGGAACTTGGTACCGACATCCCCGTAAATCTGATGAGCCAGTACTTTCCTGCTCACGCCGCTGTCGACGACCCGATTCTTCGGCGCAAAATCACCAAAGAGGAATTTGAAGCGGCAAAAGAAGCGCTCCTTGAGTTCAATCTCGTCGAGGGATGGATGCAGGAGATGGAATAAACTCCGATCAGCTTGATCGTGCTAGCCCTAAATCCTTTTCTCCAACTATCGAAGAGAACTTATAAAAACTTGACAGCCGTCATATTATGAGCATATGATCATAACTGGATGGAGGTGATGTGGTCCGACCGCAGAAATTGAGAAAGATAGGGTGTACTCCTGAATCGCGTTATTTCAAGCCGAGGGCAACTCCCCTTTCCGAGCTAATCGAAGTGGTTCTGCCCCACGATGAACTCGAGGCCATACGCCTGCTCGATCTTGAAGGGCTTTATCAGGAGGAGGCAGCGGAAAAAATGGGGGTTTCCAGACCCACAATCGGCAGAATTCTCGCACGGGCGAGAAAAACTATCGCAGACGCTCTCATCAACGGCAAGGCGATTAAAATCGAGGGCGGAAAGATAGCGACGAATCAGATGCCGCCCGATTTCCCCAGAAGCAGGGGGAGGCACCGCAGGGGCGGCAGAAAATAAAAAAGGAGGACGATATGCCAAGAGGAGATGGAACTGGACCGATGGGAGGAGGGGCTATGACCGGAAGAGGAATGGGCTTTTGCGGAGGGTATCGCACAGGCGGCTTTGCCAATTATGGACGAGGTTTTTTCGGCGCCGGGCGCGGAGGAAGAGGAATGGGATGTCGTAATTACTATAGATGGGTGAACAACGTCCCGCAGGAATACGCACCGATATCACCTGAAGAGGAAAAAAAGTACGTCGCTGAAGATATCAAGGAGCTCGAACTGGAACTTCAGAAACTGAAAAAACATATGGCCGACCTTGAAGCGGCCTCTAAAAAGAAGGAGTGAAAATGAAAGTCGCGATAACATCATCCGGCAAATCACCGGATAGCGAGGTCGATCAGCGTTTCGGACGCGCCTCTTATTTCGCAATCTACGACACTGAAAATGACACATTTTCCTTCGCCGACAACGCGCAGAATTTTAATGCTGCAAACGGCGCTGGGATACAATCGGCTCAGAATGTCGCATCGGCTGGCGCGCAGGTACTCATAACTGGAAACTGCGGTCCGAAAGCCTTCAGAACTCTCTCGGCGGCAGGAATTAAAGTCGTAATAGGTGCAACCGGCACAGTCAAAGAAGCCGCTACAAAATTCAAAAACGGCGAGATGTCATACGCCACCGATGCAAATGTAGAGGGGCATTGGTGATAAAAATAGTGGTCGGCAGCGGCAAGGGAGGAACCGGCAAGACAACCGTCTCGCTCGGGCTCTCCCTTTCACTCGCTGAAAACAAAATGCCCGTGCAATACATCGACTGCGACGTAGAGGAACCAAACGCCCACCTCTTTTTCAAGGAAGCTGAATTCCAAAAAAGGGACGTCGAAGTTCTGGTGCCGGAAATAGACAAGGCGCAGTGTAATTTCTGCGAAGAATGCGCAAAGTTCTGCGCCTACAACGCGCTCGCGATATTTCCGAACACCGCACTGGTATTTAACGAAATGTGCCATAGTTGCGGCGGGTGCAAGATAGTCTGCCCACAAGGCGCCATCTCCGAAGTAAAAAGGAAGATCGGCGAAATACACACGGCTATCGCAAATAATAAAGTACAAATATCCTACGGGAAATTAAATGTGGGGGAGACCCAATCACCTCCTCTTATCCGTGCTGTTAAAAAAGAAATTGCTGATAAAAACATAGCGATAATAGACGCCCCGCCCGGGACGGCATGTCCATTCGTTGAAACGATAAGGCATGGTGACTTCTGCCTGCTCGTTACCGAACCTACGCCCTTTGGATTGCACGACCTCAAAACAGCGGTCGAGGTCGTAAGCCTCATCGGAGTGCCTTTCGGCGTACTCATCAACAGATCGGATATAGGCGATTCCTCTGTGGAGGAATTTTGCTCGAATGAAAAAATACCTGTGTTGATGAAGATACCAAACGATCGGAATATAGCCGTGGCATATTCCAACGGCATGCCGATAACCGAAGCTGATCCAAAATATAAACTGGAGTTCATGGAGCTCCACAGGAAAATTTATGAAAGAGTTGGTAATCATAAGCGGTAAAGGAGGAACCGGCAAAACGAGCGTCACAGCCTCGCTTGCCGTTCTGGCTGAAAACGCGGTGCTCGCCGATTGCGATGTCGATGCGGCGGATCTGCACCTAATTCTCGAACCTGCAGCGAGCGAGCAGGGAGAATTCAAGTCAGGGCAGCTGGCCACGATAGATGAGGATTCCTGTATAGCTTGCGGTCAGTGCGAAGCTGTTTGCCGTTTCGGTGCCGTAACAAAAGCTGACAATACGTACAGGATAGATCCGCTGGGATGTGAAGGATGCAAGACATGCGAAATAGTCTGTCCCGCAAATGCGATATCGATGCGCGAGAATATTTGTGGAAAATGGTATATCTCCAAAACCAGATGTGGAACGATGGTCCATGCAGCCTTAAAACCGGGAAGTGAAAATTCCGGCAAACTCGTCAGCCTGGTGCGAAAGAAGGCGCGCGAGCAGGCGGAAAAATCAGGCACCAGCATGATAATCGTGGACGGACCTCCCGGGATAGGATGCCCCGTCATAGCCTCTATAGGAGGCGCCTCTATGGTGATGATAGTCACCGAACCGACGCAGTCAGGGCTTCATGACTTGAAAAGGGTTATCGGTTTGGCCGCACATTTTAAGGTGCCGGCCTGCGCATGCATAAATAAGTACGACATCAATGAAGATTTATCCTATTCGATAGAAAAATTTTGCAACAACAACGGCGTAGAGGTACTAGGCAAAATTCCATACGACCTGAACGTAACCAAGTCGATGCTGAAGAAAAAAAGCATAGTTGAATATTCGGATGGAGATTCATCCGCGGAAATTCGAAACATATGGACTGCTATAAAACTTAAACTCCGAAACTAGCCGACAAAAGCGGCGGCATGATGCCAGTACCGCTTCGGCAAAAAATGAAAGGTGTAAATATGAAAATAGCGATACCTGTAACCGATGGAAAGTTGTGCATGCATTTCGGTCACTGCGAAGAATTCGCGCTCTTCAAAGTGGATGCGACCAACAAATCTGTGCTGGGCAAAGAAGTGATATCCGCCCCGCCGCACCAGCCTGGACTTTTGCCCGGATGGCTTGCGGATAGAGGAGCCGATGTAGTAATTGCAGGTGGAATGGGTTCTCGCGCCCAGGACCTTTTCTCCGAAAAGAAAATAAAGGTCGTAGTCGGCGCCTGCGGAGAAAATCCTGAAGATATCGTAAAAGACTACCTGAACGGCTCACTACAAACAGGCAATAACGCCTGCGACCACTGACAAGGCTTCCGACATCTCCTCGTATTCAGAGTACCGGGTCGCTACAAAGAAAACCATATCGCTGAGCGATGCCGACACCCCTACAGGACGCGGCAAAATCTGATCAGCGCTGTATTTAAACACCCCTTATTTGATTTGCCTATGCCATACATTTCTGATAGCGCTTCAACCACTTCGGGGGTGCCTCCGGACAGAATTTGCGAGGAATCGATATGCCAAAGGATATCAGAGAATTATTGAAGAAAAACAGCGGAAGACAGCACGACCTCTACGCCAAATATGTCAACCCGCAGTTCGTAAGGGTGCTTCGCACCATCGGATTCGACCAAAACTACGTACGCGCCGAAGGGCCGATGCTCTATGACGAAAAAGGCAATGAATACCTGGACATGCTCGCAGGCTACGGCGTCTTCGCCCTCGGCAGATCCAATCCGAAGATAAGAAAGGCGCTGCATGATGCGCTGGATTTGGAATATCCCAACATGGTCCAAATGGACGCCCCTCTGGCGGCCGCCTTACTCGCCGAAAAGATCATCGGGTATATGCCCAAAGGGGTCGATACGGTATTTTTCACCAACTCCGGCACAGAGGCTAACGAGGGGGCCATCAAGTTCGCCAGGAAATTTACCGGAAAGCAAAGAATCATATTCTGGGATCACGCTTTTCACGGCCTGACAACAGGCTCACTTGCACTCAACGGTGGCGGTGAGTTCCGGAAGGGATTCGGAGACCTTCTTCCGGGCGCAACGAAGATTCCGATGAACGATATCGAGGCTCTTCGCTCAGAAATAAAAAAGGGGGATGTTGCAGCCTTCTTCTTCGAACCCATTCAGGGGAAAGGAGTCTTCATCGCCGACGATTCCTTCTACTCGGAGGCGGAAAAGATATGCCGTGAAACCGACGTGCTTCTCATCTGCGACGAAGTTCAAACCGGCTTCGGCAGAACCGGGAAGATGTTCGCGCATCAGCATTTCAACATCACCCCCGACATAGTTACGATGGCAAAGGCGCTATCTGGCGGCTTCGTTCCGGTCGGCGCCATATGCTACCGCAGAGAGATCTACGACAAGGTATTCACCGGAATGGAACATGCGGTCGTTCACTCAAACACCTTCGGGCGCAACATAATGGCGATGGCAGCAGGCCTTGCGACGATTGATATAATCGAAGAAGAAAAGCTCGTCGAAAATTCGGCGCGCGTCGGCCAATTCATAATGGATGGTCTTAAGTCGATGCAGGACAAATTCGAGATGCTCGGAGAGATCAGGGGAAAGGGGCTGATGATAGGAATAGAGTTCAAAGAGCCCAAATCCATCAGCTTGAAAATAGGATGGAAGATGATTCATACCCTAAACAAGAGCCTCTTCAGCCAGATGATAGTAGTACCGCTCATGAAAAATCACAGGATCCTCACCCAGGTGGCTGGCCACAATGCCGACATAGTGAAGCTCTTACCACCCCTTATCATCAACGAAAAACACGCCGAGATATTTCTGACTGCATTCGAACAGGTAACCCGCGAATGCCATAAATTTCCTGGAAGCGCATGGACGGTCGCAAAAGACCTTGCCGCCGCAGCGATGAAGTCGAAAAGTACGCTCCAAGAGGGGATAACCTCAGATGTCACCCAGTAAAAAAACAGTGATTTCATTACTCATCGCAGCGGCTCTCTTCGCCTTACCTGCACACTCTCTCGCAAAAAAAAGCGATCAGAAACAGGCGGGGGAAACTCCTGCCCGACACGACCTGGGCGAATCCCTGAAGCTAAAAATTCAGCCATCCAAAAAGAACATGAACGAGCTTACCTTTTTCGGAGGCAATTATCTGGGAGATAAATGGGGAAACAGCTGGGATATAGGAGGGATGTACACATTCTATTTCAACGACACTTTCGGAGTTGCTGCTAACTATGCCTACAGCAAAATATACGGAGACAGCTCCGACATATTCGAATCAAACCTGGCGAATGATAATGTTCACTCCGTTTTCGGAGCTGTTATACTTAACAACGATGCGGCCTTTCGCGCCGGCAAATCGATCATACAATGCGATCTGTTTGCAACGCTCGGCGGAGGAAGCATCCAGATAAATAACATCTGGAAATATCTGCTCGTAATAGGAGGAGGAATAAGGGTTTACACTCCTATACCATGGTTTGCCGTACGCTTTGATGTAAATTCATACATGCACCCTACTCCCGGCATCGGAGGTTCTGCATTTAACGCTGACATCCTCATGAACCTTGGATTTTCCGTGATGCTCCCTCCAAGAAAAATCGAAACAAAGACGCTGGTGGAAATGCCTGAGGTGGAAATTCCGTCCGTTGAGGAAGCAACGGATATAAACAGATAAATCATGGGCAAACACTTCAAGACCATAGCTGCAATATCGGCAATTGTAATATTGACCCTTGCCTGCTACGCGATCCATAAAAACTACAGCCTGTTATTCGTAATACTGATAGCGTTGATGGGCGGAGCCGGATATCAGATACGCAGAATGAACATTCGCTTCGAGGCCCTCAATTCCGAATTAAACCAGATATTCAACAAATCCACCAACGGGATGCTCATAGTGGACGAAGATCACAATATCCTTCAGGCCAACTACGCCATGTTGAAGATGACCGGATACGAACCCTCCGGCGCATCGCTCTCCCGGATCGTTGGAAAAAAATGCTACGACATATATCCGAACATCAACTGCAACAGCTCATCTTGCCCCTGCAAAAGGATTTTCGACGGAGAACAGTTTTTTGAACGGGATCTTACAATATCACTTAAGGACGGAAGTCAGGTCCACTGCATAGTGGCAGCGTCTCCATTCAGAAAAGACGGCGATAGGGCTATGAGCGTAATGCTCGACTATAAGGATATCACCGAGCGCAAGGAAAACGAAAAAAAGTTCGCACGCTACAGAACGCAGCTACAGACGATGGCATCCGAGCTCTCCCTAACGGAAGAAAGGGAACGAAGAAGGCTCGCCACAAACCTTCATGATAGCGTCAGCCAAAACCTTTTTATAACAAAGATGAAGGTAGGCGCATTGAGAAAATGCGAAAACCTCGTAAACAAAGACGAGGCTCTTTCGGAAATATACGGAAATATCGACAAAGCCCTCAGCGAAACGCGCACCCTTATATTTGAGATAAGTCCGCCGATACTCTACGAACTAGGCCTCGACAGCGCTCTCGAGTGGCTGTGCGATACGGCTGGTAAAAAACATGAGATCAAATTTTCCTACTCCAGCGATATGCAGGATAGGAAAGTCGACATAGATGTCGCAATTCTAATATTTCAGACGGCGCGCGAACTGATCAACAACGTGATAAAGCATTCCAGAGCCACCGAGGTTCAGGTGATGCTCAGGGCCGGCAAGGAGTACCTGAGGTGCGTGGTAGAGGATAATGGATCGGGGTTCGACGTTTCGACCGCCCAGCAGGATCTTGGCGGAAACGCCGGATTTGGGTTGTTCAATATCAAGGAGAGGCTCAGCTATTTCGAGGGCAACCTGCTGCTTGAATCGGAAATAGGCAAGGGAACAAAGGCGACCGTCATAGCTCCTTTCAAGAGCTATGCGAGAGAATACTCGGAGGAGAAGAACAATGAAAATTAAACTCCTGCTCGTTGACGACCACAAGATAGTTCGCGACGGAATGAGAAGCCTTCTCTCCGAAGGGAAGGAAATCTCCGTGATAGGCGAGGCAGAGAATGGTCGCCAGGCAGTCGCACTTGCGAAGGAGCTAAAACCCGACGTGATTCTAATGGACATAGCGATGCCGGATATGAACGGGATAGAGGCGGCAAGCCAGATCATCAGGGAAAACGAGAGAATCAAGGTTTTAATCCTGTCGATGCACTCCGAAAAGATGTTCGTATCGAAGGCCTTCGCCGCCGGGGTCTCGGGATATCTGCTCAAGGATTGTGATATAGAGGAAATTCTCTCGGCGATCCGCGCCGTACAGGCCAACCAGAAGTATATAAGCCCCCTTATCGCCGGCACCATAATCGAGGACTATCGCGACGGGCTTAAGGAACAGAAGGTCTCGATACTGACGGAACGCGAAAGGGAGGTCCTTCAGCTGATCGCCGAAGGCAAAACATCCAAAAAAATCGCCAACTTACTTGGCATAAGCACCAAAACCATAGACGTCCACCGGCAGCAGATAATGGATAAACTAAATATCCATACGATAGCCGGCCTCACCAGATACGCCATAAAAGAGGGGTTGATATCCTAGCTGACGCTTATCAGCTTCATCCCTTCGGCATCATTTTCAGCGTCATTGTTATGATGCAGTTAATCTAGTTACTTTTTCTCGGACAAATAGGGGTTTCTACCTATACCGAAAATCCGCGTTACATGAGAGTCTGCGCCCCGCAAAGGGGGATCCTCCCTCTTTCGTCTTTCACCAATAACGATATTCGAATGGAGGCTAAAAAATGTCGAACAACTCTTCCCAGAGCGTATCGGAGATACTCTCTCGTCATCCCAACGCGTCTAGGGACAAGCTGATCCCTCTGCTTCAAGAGGTGCAGGACAAGCTCGGATATCTCTCCGAAGATGCGGTAGTAGAAATAGGCAGGCATATGAGCATTCCGGCGAGCAAGATCTACGGTGTAGCGACTTTCTACAATCAATTCCGATTTCAGCCGAAGGGGAAATATCACATAATGCTCTGCCGCGGCACCGCATGCCACGTCAAGGGATCTTCAAAGTTGCTAGACGCAGTTGTAAAAACTCTAGGGATATCCCCTGGCAAAACCACCCGCGATCGAATGTTCAGCCTCGAAGTCGTGGCCTGCATGGGCGCTTGCGGTCTTGCACCGGTCGTCAACATCAACGGTGACTTCTACGCAAAGGCCACTCCTAACAAAATCGAAAAGATCCTAGCCGATTGCAGAGAAATGGAGAAAACAAATGTCACAGCATAACAACACCAGCAATAGCATCTGCGAGTCCTGGGCAAATTCGCCTGCTCCCACAGCGTCACTCCTTAAGGCAATCAAGTCGGGTCCGCTGGCAGGGAAAACGCCTGAAGAGGCAAAATCGAAGATCGCCTCCTTAAGGCGCGAAGACGTTTCGAAAGCCACCATCTTCGTCGGAACTGGAACATGCGGTCTTGGGGCAGGGGCAGGCAAAAGCCTGGAAGCCATAAAAAAATATCTCTCCGACAAAAAGATCGATGCGGAGATCGTGGAAGTTGGATGCATAGGGCTCTGCTCCGAAGAACCGATAGTCGATGTTCAGCTTCCGGGCAAAAGGCGCTTGAGCTTCAAAACCGTGACCGAAGAGAAGGTCGTAGGCGTCCTAGATTCCGTGTTCGTAGGAAAAGTTTCCGCTGACATGACGCTCGGACAGTTTAAAAATGACAAGCTCGCTGAGTGGCCTGAAGTTCCGCACATGCACCAGCATCCCTTCATGGCTCCCCAGCACAGGGTCGTGCTCGTAAACAGCGGCATCATAGATCCATCCAACATAGATGAATACATCGCGCGCGGTGGATATGCCTCGCTCGAACAGGTGCTCACAAAAAACACTCCGGAAGATGTCTGCAAAAGAATTTTGGAGAGCGGTCTGAGGGGGCGCGGCGGCGGCGGCTTTCCGACGGGCAAGAAATGGACCTTCGCCAGACAGGCAACGGGAGACCAGAAGTATCTCGTCTGCAACGCCGACGAAGGTGACCCGGGAGCGTTCATGGATCGCGCAGTCGGCGAAAGCGATCCTCACCGCCTCATAGAAGGAATGACAATCGCCGCCTACGCGATAGGGGCATCGAAGGCCTACATATACATCCGTGCAGAATATCCACTGGCGATCGATCACCTCGTCGAAGCGATAGAAACAGCCAAGAAATACGGCCTGCTCGGAGAAAATATCCTCGGCACTGGGTTCAACCTGGAAATCATGATAAAGAAGGGTGCTGGAGCATTCGTATGCGGAGAGGAAACGGCTCTCATCCACAGCGTCGAAGGAAAACGCGGGATGCCTAGGCCAAGGCCCCCATATCCGGCGGTAGAAGGCCTCTTTCGCAAGCCCACCATCATCAATAACGTCGAAACTCTGGCTAACGTACCGGGGATTCTCTCGATGGGAGAAAAGAATTACGCAAACATCGGAACCAGCGGAAGCAAGGGAACGAAAGTGTTTGCTCTCTCAGGAATGGTGGAAAGAACCGGGCTTGTTGAAATACCGATGGGCACCCCGCTTAGCGAAATAGTATTCTCGATCGGCGGCGGAGTACCAAGAGGCAAAAAATGCAAGGCTGTTCAGATCGGAGGACCGTCGGGAGGATGTATACCGGAGGCACACCTCGATCTCAAGACTGACTACGAAGACCTTAAAAATTTTGGCGCCATCATAGGTTCCGGCGGACTCGTCGTCCTGGATGAAAACACCTGTATGGTCGATCTGGCAAAATATTTCATGGAATTCATCCAGAGCGAAAGCTGCGGTAAATGTATCCCGTGCCGCGAAGGCACCAAGAGGATGCTCGAAATACTCGAATCGATAACCAGATCGCGCAAAAATGAAAAGGGAGACGCCCCGCTTCTGAGGATGCAGGGAATAATGTCGCTGCAAAAATTGGCGCAGATAATCAAAGATACTTCGCTATGCGGCCTCGGCCAGACGGCTCCAAATCCGGTGCTCAGCACCCTCAAGTGGTTCAGGAACGAATATGAAGCACATGTCTTCGAGCGCAGATGCCCGTCCGGATCCTGCAAGGAGTTGGTCGGAGCACCATGCGCTACCGCCTGCCCCGTGGATACGGAGGCGTGGAAGTATGTGGCCCTCATCGCAAACGGGAACTACGACGAAGCCTACAGAACGATACGCAAGGCCAATCCATTCCCGTCGGCGTGCGCGAGGGTATGCCATCATCCATGCGAAAGCATCTGCAGATGCGGAACAACAGGCGGCGACCCGATAGCGATAAGAAGCCTAAAGAGATTCGTCACCGATAAGGTGGACCCGAGCGTGTACCGTCAGGAAATCAAAGCAGCCGGACCGGATGCGAAGAAAATCGCCGTAATCGGAGCCGGTCCTTCAGGGCTCACCGCAGCTAACGCCCTCTCGCTGTTCGGTTACAAAGTCTCCATTTTCGAAAAAGAAAAGAAACCCGGCGGAATGATGGTCTGCGCAATCCCGGAATACAGGCTCCCGAGAAAGAACCTTTCGCAGGAGATAGAGGCGCTCATCAACAGCAACATCGACATCAATCTAGGCGTGGAATTCGGAAAAGATATGACCGCAGATTCTCTCTTGAAGAAAGGCTACAGCGCGATCTACATCGCAACCGGATGCCACAAGAGTAAGAAAATGGGAATACCTGGAGAGGAAACCAAAGGCGTCCTGCCTGGAATAGAATTCCTCAAGGCCTACAATCTCGACCAGCAAGAACTGGCCAAAGGTAAGGTCGGCATCATCGGCGGTGGAAACTCCGCTGTGGACGCTGCGAGGGTAGCAATCAGGCAGAAGAACGTAACCGATGTCACGATATTCTACCGCAGAACCAGAAACGAGATGCCGGCCTACCCGGAAGAAATAGAAGCCGCGCTCGAGGAGGGAATCAAGATAGAAACCCTAGTCGCGCCGACCAAAGTCGTGGCCGACGGCGGAAAGCTGAAAGCGGTGGAATTCATAACCAACAAACTCGGCGACCGTGATTCCAGCGGAAGGCAGCGTCCGGTTGAAATAAAGGGGTCGGAACACGAAGTTTCTCTCGATACGCTGATCGTTGCCATCAGCGAGGATCCCGATCCCGTCGCGGTAAGCGGGCTGAAAACGACGAAGTGGGGCACCCTCTCCATAAATCCGGAATCAAAGATAACGGACAAGGCAGGGGTGTTCGGAGGCGGAGACGTTGTCCGCGGTCCCAACACAATCATAGACGCGATAGCCGACGGCAAGCGCGCAGCCATAATGATCGACCGATTTGTCACCGGACAACAGCTCAAAATAATAGACAAGATCAAGCTCCCCACCGTCTATATAGAACCAGTTGCTGTGGATGAGAGCGGCGACTCGATCCCGACCACCAGAGCAGTTCAGCCGGCAATATCCGTCTCCCTCAGGAAAAAGAACTTCTCGGAAGTTGAGCTGTCACTATCGGAGGAGATGGCTAGGGGGGAGGCCTGCAGGTGCCTGAGATGCGATCTCGATTTCACAAGTCAGTAATAAATAACCAACGAACCCTTTGAAGGAGCAAGTCATGATAAAGATAGAAGTCAACGGAAGAGAGATCGAGGCCGCCAAAGGCTCGACAATACTAGAGGCCCTCAAGAAGGAGGGAATAAAGGTCCCAACGCTATGCCATCTTGACGGAATGACTCCAACAGGCGCATGCAGGATATGCGTTGTTGAAATCGACGGAATGCCGGGGCTCGTTCCCTCGTGTTCTTATCCGGCAGCCGATGGGATGAAGATAAAGACGCATTCCCCAAGGGTGCTCGAGGCAAGAAAGACCATCGTGGAGCTTTTGCTGAGCAACCACCCTGATGACTGCCTGTATTGCCCGAGGGACGGAAAATGCGATCTGCAAAACCTTTCAGCAGAACTCGGGATACGCCAACGCATGTTCCGAGGCGAGAGGAAGTCCAGCGATCTGGACCTCTCCAGCCCCTCCATCACCAGAGACCCGGAGAAGTGCATACTCTGCGGAAAATGCGTAAGAGTTTGCGAAGAGGTTCAGTCCGTGTCCGCAATAGATTTCGTAAAACGCGGCAGCAACTCATACATCGGCACCGCATTCGACAAAGGGCTCAACCTTTCCAGCTGCATAAACTGCGGACAGTGCATAGCGGTTTGCCCCACAGGCGCACTTCATGAAACCGCTTCGGTGGACAAGGTCGTCGCCGCACTTGCCGACCCGGATAAATACGTAGTCATACAGCACGCGCCGAGCATCTCCGTCAGCCTTGCCGAAGAGTTTGGATATCCCCCCGGCAAGGACATCGACGCCCAGATGGTTTCAGCGCTCCGCAGGATAGGATTTAAAAAGGTCTTCGACACCTCCTTCTCTGCTGACCTCACGATAATGGAAGAGGGCTCAGAGTTGATAGAGCGAATCACCAAGGGCGGTCCGCTCCCGATGATGACGAGCTGTTCCCCCGGATGGATAAAGTTCGTCGAACAATTCTATCCGGAACTGCTCCCTAATGTGTCGACGTGCAAGAGCCCGCAGCAGATGCTAGGCGCGCTCATCAAGCATTTCTTTGCCGAACGGGAAGGAATAGACAAGTCCAAGATCGTAAGCGTTTCGATAATGCCGTGCACAGCTAAGAAGTTCGAATGTGCAAGAACTGAAATGGCATCCGACTTCATACCCGACGTGGATTACGTCCTGACGACCAGAGAGGCCGGCGAATTGATAAAGATGTTCGGAATAGACCTCAAAGCTCTGCCCGCGGATTCGGCCGACAATCCTTTCGGCGAAAGAACGACGGCCGGGAAAATATTCGGCGCCAGCGGCGGAGTCATGGAGGCCGCGATAAGAACGGCTTATCACCTGCTGACCGGCAAGGAACTCGAAAACCTCGATGTGAAAGCAGTCAGGGGTTTTGATGGAATCAAAGAGGCCAAGATTCAGGTGGGGGATTTGACGATTGGCGCCGCAGTAGCCAGCGGCCTTGGCAACGCAAGAAAGCTGATGGAAGAGGTGAAAGCCGGCAGGAAGGATCTGCACTTCATAGAGATCATGACCTGCCCGGGAGGATGCATCGCAGGTGGCGGACAACCGTTCGACATCGACAAGAAGGCAGCGGCCGAAAGAATGAAAAAACTGTACGACATCGACAGCTCTGAACCCGTCAGACTCAGTCACAAGAACAAGGAAATCCAGAAGCTCTACAATGAATTTCTCGGAAAGCCTCTCGGGGAAAAGAGCCACAAGCTGCTCCACACTCACTACACCAAGCGCGATGTTATACTGTAAACGTGGATTAAGGAGATTTTATGAGCCAGAAAAAGAAAATTCTTGTAGTCGATGACGACGTCGACATGCTCCACCAGGTTGCGATGATGTTGTCGGACGGTGGATACGAAGTCATCATAGCCGAAGGGGAACGCGGGGCAGAAGAGGAGCTCGTCAAGTTTCATCCCGACCTGGTCATTCTCGACATAATGATGGAACACGAGGATTCCGGCTTCGTAATCAGCCATCAGGTGAAAAAACTCTACCCTGAAACGCCTGTCATCTTTTTGTCGTCAGTGAACGCAAGCACTGGAATAAGTTTTCCCACAGACACGCCGGAGGAAAGGTCCTGGATCAAGGCAGATGCATTCCTCAATAAGCCTGTCCGCGCCGAAAGCCTGAAAAATGAAGTCGAAAGACTTCTCGCCTAAGCTTTGGAAAGGTATGGCAGCATGCCGCCGCAGGGATACATACGGATGCGAGCGCTACGCAGCAACCTGCGTAGCGCCCGGCTTCCCGGCAGAATTCCCGGAATATCGTTTTATAGTTTTCGTCGGGCTGCTTTGCAGCCTGGGCTTTTCCAAGGTCACCCAGGTAGCGTTTGGCGTCAACCTGCTGGTCTAAGGAAATCTGACCATGGTCGCCGACCGAGAGGAGATGAAGATGGTCGTGAATAACCTCGTAAGCAATGCGGTACGGAAAAACGATCAGGGAGGAATATATGGCAAAGATAGTGTGTATAGATGATGATATAGATGTGCTCGAAACGTGCAAACTCCTTCTGACCGAGGCTGGCCACAGCGTAGAAACTGCGACAACCGAAAGGGATGGCCTCGCGAAAACGAAGGAGTTCAACCCTGATCTCATAATGCTCGACCTTATGATGGAGGACATTACAACCGGTTTCCACCTAGCCTACAATTTCAGGTCCGACGATGTCATGAAATTCAAACCAATTCTCATGCTCACATCGATCAACCAAAAACCTGGCGCCAACCTCAACCCTGATGCCGAAGGTGAATTTCTTCCGGTTGACGCATTCATAGAAAAACCGATTCGCAGGGAAACTCTGCTAAATTCCGTTAACGCCCTTCTCTCGCTCCCAAAGGAGAAGATAAATGTATCCGGTAGGAACAAGGTAATCTGAAATACTCTGTACAAAAAAACACATCGCATGCTGAAATTGCAAAGTCAGCTATTTTAAAAGGAATCATATGACCTCTTCATCTCTAAAGTACCCAGATTTTATATCCGCGGCTCACATTGAAGATATAATATCCGGTTCTAAAAAAGACCCTGCACGGATCGATGAGATCCTGCAGAAGTCACTATCCCTGCATCCGCTCACCATCGAGGAAGCGGCATCGCTTATATCCGCAACCGACGGGGACTCTGAGGAAAAAATTTTCAACACGGCGAGGGAGCTGAAGCGCAGGGTCTATGGAAATCGTATCGTGATATTCGCGCCCCTCTACGTGGGAAATGAATGTGTGAACGACTGCACATATTGCGCTTTCCGCAGGTCGAACAGCAAGGTATCCAGAATAACATTGTCGCAGGAACAGCTCGTCGCCGAAGTTGTCGCACTGGAGTCGGTCGGCCATAAAAGGCTCATATTGGTGTTCGGAGAACACATAAAATACGGCGCCAACTTCATAGCCGATTCCGTAAGAACTGCATATGCCACCAAGATAAAAAACGGCGAGATCCGCAGGGTGAACATCAACGCAGCCCCTATGGACATCGACGGCTACAGGATAGTCAAAGAGGCGGGAATAGGAACCTACCAGATATTTCAGGAGACCTACCATCGCCAGAGATATGCGGAGGTGCACCCAAAAAACAGCAAGAAGGGCGATTACATGTATCGTCTGCATGGACTCAGTCGCGCACTTGAGGCCGGAATAGACGATATCGGAATAGGCGCCCTGTTCGGGCTATACGATTGGAAATACGACCTCATAGCCCTGCTCGCGCACGCCGATTTTCTACAAAAGAAATACGGAATAGGACCGCACACAGTTAGTTTTCCAAGAATCAAGCGAGCCATAGGCGCAACGGTCGATAACAAATATTTTGTAAGCGACAGGGATTTCAAAAAACTCGTCGCGATACTGCGCCTTTCGATCCCATATACGGGAATGATTCTGACAGCCAGGGAAGGAGCCGAGGTCAGAAAAGAGGTGATGGAGTTCGGAGTTTCCCAAATAGACGCTGGCAGCCACATCGAACTGGGCGGGTACTCAAATCCGGCAAGAGATGCTCAGGACTTGGCCAGAGAGCAATTCGAGCTCGGCGATATGAGGACTCTAGACCAGGTGATAAGCGAACTCGTAGATGGAGGCTTCATGCCCAGCTTCTGCACCTCCTGCTACAGGGTCGGGCGCACCGGTGAGATATTCATGGAATACGCTATCCCCGGATTCATAAATAAATTCTGCACGCCGAACGCGATCATGACTTTCGCCGAATATCTCATGGACTTCGCTTCCGACGATACCAGGCGAAAAGGTTTTTCTCTGATAGAATCTGAGCTGATTAAAATAGACGACCCGAAAGTCAAGGATATCACCTTAAAAGCGCTCGAGCAGATAAAAGATGGCAGCAGGCGCGACGTCTACCTCTGAGAAAGATAAATCATCAAAATGGATATTGCGGCCGGAGTGATTCCGGATATTCTTGAGGCCTGCGCAAGATCGCGAGGCTCGACTCGCTTGAGATTCTCAACAACTTCATTTGAAAGCCCTTTTACGGAGGAATAATCGAAATTTCCAGGCACTCTTATTTTTTCAAGCTCCGCAAATTTGGCAATGAGCCTCTTCTGCGATTCGATATATCCGGCATATTTAATGTTGACCTCTATCTCGGCCGCAAGGTCATAGGACAGCGAGGCCGATCTCTCGGGAGTAAGCGCGGTCACGACTTTTTCGAGTGAAAGCTCCGGTCGCGAGATAATTGAACGAAGAGCCTGCGGTTTTTTAAGTGGAGCGCTGCCGAGACCTACTAAAATTTCATTTGTGCCCTGCGTTGGATAAATGATCCGTTCGTCCACAAATTCCATAAATTCCGCTATGTCGCCCCTCTTTTCACCGAATGAAATCCACCTTGATTCAGAAATGAGGCCAAGGCTCCTGCCGATAGGTGTGAGCCTGGCATAGGCGTTATCCTCGCGAAGGAGAAGCCTGTGCTCAGCCCTGGAGGTGAACATTCGATACGGCTCTTCGGTTCCCTTGGTAACGAGATCATCTATAAGAACTCCTATGTATGCCTCGTCTCTGCGCAGAATAACGGGCGGTTCTCCGACAATCGAACGCGCCGCATTGACGCCTGCGATAAAACCCTGCGCCGCCGCCTCCTCGTATCCGGAGGTGCCATTGATCTGCCCCGCATGATAGAGCCCGCTGACGAGCTTGGTCTCGAGAGTCGGCCTCAGCTGAGTCGGAAGAACGAAATCGTACTCCACAGCATAACCGCTTTGAAGTATTTTGGCCTCCTCCAGAGCTGGGACCGTTTTGAGCATAGCGTATTGAACTTCAAGCGGCAGCGAGGTCGACAGTCCATTGACATAAATCCACGGCGTGTCTATCCCTTCCGGCTCGAGGAAGAGCTGGTGCCTCTCCTTGTCGCCAAATCGTATGACCTTGTCCTCTATCGAGGGACAATAGCGCGGGCCCACACCCGATATTTTCCCGCTATAAAGAGGCGAGCTGGAGAGATTGTTTTTGATCACTTTGTGAGTTTCGATGTTCGTATGTGCAATATGACAGGAAAGCTGCGGCAGATCGTTTGTAACATCATCATATGAAAATTTTGGTCGCGGCACGTCGCCGTCCTGCCTCTGACATTTTGAAAAATCTATAGTGTCGCGATCCAGACGCGGGCATGTGCCGGTTTTCATCCTCCCTATTTCAAAGCCAAGAGAGAGAAGGGATCGCGAAAGACCTTTGGATGAGAAATCACCTATCCGCCCTCCTTCAACATGCTCCATCCCAAAATGGAGAAGGCCGTTCATGAAGGTTCCTGCGGACAGCACGACTTTTTTGGACTCGATGCGTATTATCGAAGCATCGCTTAGCTGCGCTGCGACTCCGACGGCGCGACCATCCTCCGTACTAATATTGTCGACAACCGCCTCAACTATTACGACTCCAGTGGCATTCAGCAGGACCTTTTGCATGTAATCGGAATATCTCTTGCTGTCGGACTGACAACGCGTCGCCCGAACCGCAGGCCCCTTGCTCCTGTTGAGAAGTCGAAACTGTATCCCCGTGGCATCGGCGGCGCGCCCCATCTCTCCGCCAAGGGCGTCAAGCTCACGCACGATATGCCCTTTCGCAAGCCCTCCTATCGCGGGATTGCAACTCATGGCGCCGATCGTGGATATCGATCCGGTAATCACACAAACGGAAAAACCCATTCTCGACGCGACGAGTGCAGCCTCTATTCCGGCGTGGCCGGCGCCTACCACTGCGATGTCGAATTTATTTTTCATTAAACTACAACCTACTTTTTTCCGATCATTCACTATTCACCAGTCACGATTCGCGGAATTTATTACTTCCCTATGCAGAAGCTGGAAAATATCCGATCGAGAAGTGCGTCATCTATATTTTCACCCAAAATCTCGGCTATTTTTTCGTGGGAAACGCGAATACTCTCCACGATGAATTCGACAGGCAGCATCCCATCCGCAATCGCATCATCAGCCTCACGCGCAGACATAAGCGCGGCATCGAGAAGCTCCTTGTGTCGCGCCGAAGTCACTATTTCAGATCCCTCGCTGCTGACGTTCCTGTGTGTCACGATATTTCTCATCGCGGAGGTGATGCCATCTATGCCTTCTGAAGTTTTCGCTGAGACGTTCAAGATGAGCCCGTTAAAAATTTCGCCGACATCGGACGGCGAAAAAACCTGCGGCAGGTCGAATTTGTTTATCACAACTATCGACATAGATGGATCCAGTGAAGATAGCATCTTACGTTCATCGTCATTTAGCGGCCGCGATCCGTCGATGACGTATATCACAAGGTCGGCGCCGCCGAGCTCCCCCCTCGCCCTATCGACGCCTATCCTTTCTACTTCGCAGGCGGAATCGCGAAGGCCCGCCGTATCCCTCAGGCGATACAGATACCCCCCAAACGTGATCATGGATTCAACCACATCCCTCGTAGTACCAGGGAGGTGATGAACGATCGCGCGGCTTTCACCGGTGATGGCATTCATGATGCTGGATTTGCCGGCGTTGGGAGGGCCGGCTATCACTGTGGTAACGCCGTCTTTCATGATGCGCCCTTCCTTGTAGCTGCCTGAAAGTTTTGAAAGCTCCGCGACGATCTCTCCCATCTTCGCAATTCTGTCGCTGCCCATCAGCTCCGGAAGCTCTTCTTCCGGAAAATCTATCGATGCCTCCAGGAAACTGCGAAGGTCGAGGAGTTTTTCGCTGACTGCGGATATCGCTCGCGAAAGCTCTCCCGACATCTGCCTCGCTGCATTTTTGGAAGAGGCTTCGCTCGTGGCTGATATCAAGTCCGCCACAGCCTCGGCCTGAACAAGGTCCATCTTCCCGGCAAGAAAGGCCCTGCGCGTAAACTCTCCCGGACCCGCAGCCCTCGCGCCGGCTGCGATCGCAGCATCGACGAGCTTGCCGAGAATTATCGGCGAACCATGGCAGGAAAATTCAACCATATCCTGCCCGGTGTATGTGGAGGGCGCAGGGAGATAGACCGCCATCACCCTATCGACGATATCGCCGTCGCAGCACAACTCCCCGAGATATAAAGTTCTCGGCTTCATATCCCCGCTCAGGACCTTGCCCTTCCAGAGCCTGTCGAGGATCTCCCTCGATTTCGGACCGCTGATCCTGACGACTCCTATCCCGCCAAATCCTTGCGGGGTCGCTATCGCGGCTATCGTATCTAAATTCGATATCATAGTATCCGGCGAGAACTACTTCCTAGCGCGACCATCTGTCAACCTCGGCATTTCGCCTCCCAGTGGACTGTAAAAACGGCTCTGGTGCGCTTAAACACTGATATTGACGGCGATATGCAAAAGTGTATACTGCGAGCCCTTGTGGAATATTCCGCAAAAACACCAATAAAAACAACTAATTAACTAATTGGAGGGGTTATGGCTTTAAAGGTAGGAATCAACGGTTTTGGAAGAATCGGCAGGCTTTCGCTCAGGGTCATGCTCGAACATCCCGACATCGAATGCGTCGGAATCAACGATCTCATAGACACCAAGCTCATGGCTCACCTCTTCAAGTACGACTCTGCCCAAGGGATGTTCAGGGGCGAGGTCTCCTGCGATGAGAGCTCAATTACGATCAACGGCAGAAAGATACCTGTCACCAAGGAGAAGGATCCTTCCGCGCTTCCCTGGAAGAACAGGGGCTGTGATATCGTCCTTGAATGCACCGGGCTTTTCCTAAACCAGGAAACAGCGGGCAAACATCTCGCCGCCGGAGCGAAAAAGGTTATCCTTTCGGCTCCTGCAAAGGGTGGAGAGATCCCAACTTTCGTCTACAACGTGAACCACATGGACTACGATCCTGTGAAAAACACGATATTCTCCAACGCCAGCTGCACGACTAACTGCCTCGCACCGGTTGCGAAAGTCCTTCACGAAAACTTCGGCATCGAACATGGCCTCATGACGACAATTCACTCTTACACCAACGACCAGAGGGTCGTGGATGCCCCGCACAAGGATTTCAGAAGGGCCAGAGCGGCTGCAGTTTCCCAGATACCAACAACGACCGGAGCAGCCAAGGCGGTCGGCCTCGTCCTTCCAGATCTCAAAGGGAAGCTCGACGGTTTTGCAGTAAGAGTTCCTACGGTTGATGTCTCCGTCGTCGACCTCGTCGCAACGCTCTCCAAGAGCGTAACTGCGGAAGAGGTTAATGCAGCGCTCAAGAAGGCAGCTTCGGGAACGATGAAGGAAACCATGCAGTTCTGCGAAGATCCTTGCGTATCTGTCGACTTCATAGGCAACTCGCACGGCTCGATCGTCGATGCCGCACTCACGAAGGTCATCGGCGACAAGATGGTAAAAGTACTTTCATGGTACGACAACGAGATGGGCTTCTGCCATCAGATGATCCGCATGGCGAAATACGCGGTAACCAAATAAGGAAGAGTGTAAAAAATGACCATCAAATATATCGACGAACTTAACCTTTCGGACAAGCGCGTTTTCATGCGTGTTGATTTCAACGTCTCCTTCAGCGAGCCGGGCGTCATATCCGACGACACGAGAATCCGCGCAGCGCTTCCTACGATACGCTACGCGCTTGACCACGGCGCACGCCTCATCCTTGCATCCCACTGCGGCAGACCGAAGGGGCAGAGGGATCCAAAATATTCCCTCAAACCTGTCGCCGAGAGACTTTCTCAACTCCTCGGCGGAGCCGAGGTAACGATGCCCGAAGATTGCGTCGGCGACGCGGTAAAGAAGCTCGCTTCCGATCTTCCATCGGGCCACATGATGCTTCTCGAAAATCTCCGCTTTCACGCGGAAGAGACGAACAATGATGAGGCATTTTCAAAGCAGCTGGCTTCCCTCGCCGATCTCTACATCAACGATGCTTTCGGCACCGCACATCGCGCACACGCCTCTACGGAGGGAATGGTCAAATTCGTAAACGAAAAAGGGGCGGGTTTCCTTATGAAAAAGGAGATTGAAGCTCTTTCGGAGCTTCTTAAGTCCCCGGCCAAACCATTCGTTGGAATTTTGGGCGGAGCAAAAGTCTCCGACAAAATAGGAGTCATAGAAAACCTGATGAACCTGTGCGACACCCTGATTATCGGCGGCGGGATGTCCTATACCTTCCTCGCTGCAAAGGGTTTCTCGATAGGCAAATCACTCTTCGAAGAGGAAAAAGTTCATACGGCAAAGAGGATTCTCGAACGCGCAGAAACGCGGGGCATACCTATAATGATACCTCTCGACAACGTCATAGCCGAGGAATGCGATGCCAGCGCACCGGCAAAGACAACAGACGGCCCCTCCATCCCGGAAGGGATGATGGGGCTCGACATAGGTCCAAAGACTATCGAGGCCTATGAAGCGGTAATCGCAAAGGCCAAGACGATATTCTGGAACGGACCGATGGGAGTCTTTGAAATACCGCAGTTTGCAAACGGAACCTTCAAAATCGCAGCAGCCCTGGTCTCAAGCGGCGCAAAGACAGTCGTCGGCGGCGGAGACTCGATTTCTGCGATCAAAAAATCCGGTTTCAAAGATAGGATTTCACACATCTCTACCGGCGGCGGTGCTTCCCTTGAATTTCTGGAAGGCAAGCAGCTCCCCGGAATAACAGCTCTCGAGGTTTGAATATGAGAAAGCCCTTTATCGCAGGTAACTGGAAAATGAACAACACCGTTGAGGAAGCCCTCTCATTTGTCGCCAAGCTGTTGGCAGAGCTAAAGGCCATAGGCAATATCGACGTCGCTATAGCCCCGCCCTTTACCGCTCTGTATTCTACCGGAATAGCACTCGGCGAAACTGAATACGCTCTCGCGGCACAAAATCTTTTTTACGAAGATTCCGGCGCCTTCACCGGCGAGGTCTCCGGCGGTTTTCTGAAAGAGATCGGGTGCAAATATGTCATAATAGGGCACTCCGAAAGAAGACAGCTCTTCGGCGAAACCAACGAAACTGTAAATAAGCGGATGCACGCAGCGATCAGACACGGGTTGATTCCGATACTTTGCGTCGGTGAAACCCTGGCCGAACGCGATTCCGGAAAAACCTGGGACGTGATCGAAGAGCAGCTCTCCGTGGGCCTCAAAGAAATTGCAGCCTCAGGTTCCTCCGAGCCCTTCATCGTCGCCTACGAACCAGTGTGGGCAATCGGAACCGGAAAGACTGCCAGCAAGGAGCAGGCCCAGAAAGTCCATAAATTGATAAGGGATTTCATCTCCAGCAAGTACGGAAATGACATTGCATCCAAGGTAAGAATACTCTACGGCGGCAGCGTCAAACCCTCCAACAGCAGGGATCTCCTCGTTCAGCCAGATATAGATGGAGCCCTGGTAGGCGGGGCCGCACTTGACGTAATGCAGTTTGCGGATATTATCCGCAGCGCTCATTAACGAGGGGATTCAAAACATGGAAACTCTTCTTTTGGTAGTTCATTACCTGTTATGCTTCTTCCTGATAGTCATAATACTATTGCAGGCGGGCAAAGGTGCCGATATAGGCGCTCTTTTTGGCGGAGCATCCCAAACCGTCTTCGGCGGCAGAGGCCCGACTACATTTCTCAACAGGGTTACGGTCGGCGTGGCCATCGGATTTCTAGTAACATCGATCAGCCTCGCTCATATAGCTAAAAACCGCTCCGGGACAAGCGTCCTGGAAAGTGTAACGACCTCGGAAACCGGCGTAGTTCCTAAGGTAGATAACCCCTTGATGGATTTGGAAAAAGAGGGTAAGGAAGCCGCTTCCGAATCCGGGCAAAAATAGTTTTTTGAAGATCGGCCCAGGTGGTGGAACTGGCAGACACGCACGTTTGAGGGGCGTGTGGCGCAAGCCATGCGGGTTCGAGTCCCGCCCTGGGCACACAAAATAGCGGGCCTCTTTGCAGGCCCGCCTTTTTATTACAACTCCAAAATGGATATCGAAAAAATAGAATCGGCGATAGAGCTGACTCTCAAAAAAAGATACCCTGACCCGTCGCGCAAAAGGAAAGAGATCGCCTCTTTAGCTCGTAAGCTCTCCGATCTTTTCACAAAAGAACGAGTGTCGATATCCCAAAATTATTTTGCGCGTTCCGGTTTCCGCACCGCCTACCTGGAGCATTTTACCCTCATCAACTGCGTAAAGACCTCTCTTTGTCTGAAAGAATTACAACTTCCATTCAGGAATGCCCCCATTAAAATTCTCGATATCGGATGTGGCACTGCGGCTGCCCTTGCGGCGGCATCTGCCACCTTTCCTGAAAGAAAACTGGAAATGACCGGAGTGGATGCCAGCGTTGAAATACTCGACGATGCTTCGGAATTTTTGTCCAACGTCGTCACCGATGTTCACGGCTATCGTCTCGTCAATAAGACTATATCCAACGAAACTCTGATAGATCTCGATCTGAACGAAAAATTCGACATCATAATAGCAGCAAATTTCCTCAACGAATTTGGAAGTGTGTCGTATGCGAATTTTATTCAACGTATTGCGGATAAAAACCTCGCCGATGACGGATATTTGATAGTCATAGAGCCCGCCCTCAAAAAGACGAGCCGCGCTCTGATGGAACAAAGGAATTTTTTGGCTCACTTGCCGGCCTGCAAAATAGTTGCTCCATGCCTTCATCACAAAAATTGTCCGATGCTATCGGCCAATTATCGCGATTGGTGCCATTTTTATGCAGGATGGAAATCGACTGACAAGTCCAAAGCGATGGATGCGCTTGTGGGAACTGACAGGACGCATTTGAAATATTCCTATCTGATTGTGCAAAAATCTATAAAAGCCTCGACGCCCCATGTTCGCCTTACGCACAGAGTCATATCCAGCCCTTTAAAATCAAAGGGGAAGTTAGAATTTCTCCTGTGTGGATCTGATGGAGTTTTGAGAAAAATCAGGCGCTTGGATAAAGACTCTTCTGTCTCAAACTATGTCATGGAAAAAATGATGCGCGGGGATATCGTCTCCTGTGCTGCCGACTCAAAAATATCCTCCTCATCTGAAATAAAAATTTTACGAACTTTTCTTGAATAGGCCGGCGTCGGCCAATATTCCAACAGTCATGCGGATCTAAGCGCATCTATCAGATTTTCCATGTCCCGGGGCAGTGGAGATTTAAAGAGCATCTTCTTGCCTCCGCGCGGATGCTTGAATCCCAGTATCTTTGCATGAAGAGCCTGCCTCGGAAAACGAGTCGCTCCTTTGCCTTCTCCGTAAACCCTGTCCCCTATAATTGGATGGCCAATCGATGCCATGTGAACGCGAATCTGATGGGTTCGTCCGGTTCTGACCCGTATATCGACGAACGTGGCATCTCCATATCTCTCTATCACCGAAAACTCAGTGACTGCATGTTTACCTTCTTCGTCATCCACAATTCGGATTTTGTGGCCACCTCGAAACTTTCCTTTTTCGAGGGCCTTTTTGATGACCCCCTGATCGCCAACTATTTGACCGCATACGACGGCGGAATATTCCCTTCTGATGGAATGGTCTCTAAAATCGCGCTCCAATCTCTTGCCGGTATTGGAAAGCGCGAAGATCATCACACCGCTGGTTTCCGCATCCAATCTATGCAGTGGCAGGATGAAGGAACCGCCGCTTCCCCTATGTTTTCTACGCATATATGCGCGAACATCATCCATAAGGGTCTTACCCTTTGAACCGCCCCTTCCGTCTTTGTGAGGAACGGCTATCATGTTGGCCGGCTTTTCGACTACGATCAGGTCCTTATCCTCGAAGTAAATTTTAAGCCTGCCCTTCACGTGTTCCGGCAACGGCTTTTCGCCACGGGTAAATGTAGCGTTGGACTTTTTCTGACTCAGAAATTTGTCCAAAGACCTCGATACCGAACTGACCTCTATCGACTCCCGGGAAGAGCGCGGCCTATTTTTCACAAATTTATTTTTGGTTGCGCCCTTCTGTTGTGCGGTTCTTGCGACCTCGTTCTTGTCCCTCTCAAAACGCGGCTTTTCAGCAATTTTAACAGTTACCTCATCCCCGGATTCGAGTTGCCATCCGGCGATGACTACGCGGCGATTGTTGACCAAAACTTTGCCGCCATCGAGGAGATTTTTGATTTGTTTCCTGGAATATCTGGGCAGCTTGAGACAGAGCACCTTGTCTATCCGTTCGCCCTCCTCATTGCTTTGAATTTGAAACTTTTTTTCCATACAGCCTCACCGTGGCCGCCCCCTTTCCCCTTGCCGCCCCTCATTTTGCATGCTACTCTCGCACACAGCCTAAGGGAGGAAATATGCTAAAAATAGGAATGGCCGAACTTTCTGCTGAAATCCCGGACACTTGGAATGTCCAAGGGATGCTTACGCTGACGTTGCCCTCTTCAGACCCCAACGTCAAGCCGAATGTCATTTTGACCAAGGAATATCTGCCGAAGCAGATAGACCTCGCAAGCTACTTCAATCGAATCAAGGAATCTATTAAACAGCGTGGGATCAAGGATCTGAAAATATCGGATGAAAAGGATATCGCCATTTCCGGCATGCGCGGCAAGATGATGATATGCCAGTGGGACGTATCAGCGATGGCCGAAATGATGAAGGAACAAAATCCAAATCAGCCGGCTCCGAACATCAAGCCGGGCCAGCTCGTGAAACAAATCCAGGTCACCCTCATGAAAGATACGATGGCCATCAACATGACGGCGAGTTTCCCGGCTGAGAAGTTTCAGGAGTACTACAAGCCCTTCCAGGAATTTTTAAAGAGCCTCAAGGTCGAGTAGAGATCGCGAACAAAAACAAAAGGGCGAGCCTGTAAATAATTCTGTGAGCCTGTAAATAATTCTGTGTAACTGCGATTTTAGAATTCAAAGTTTACTCCATACTCTATGGCGAATCTGTTCAGTGCGGGCTTCCAATTTCTTATCGGCATAGTCCATTTCTGAGATGCCCTA
>JAAZCA010000022.1 GCA_012513515.1 Myxococcales bacterium
AAACATCAAGAAGCTAGAATCTAGAAGTGAGAAGCAATATTTTTACAGGCGAGATTTTTCTAGCTTCTAGCCTCTCGCTTCTAGCTTCTGTTTTTCCCAGTCACGGTTGTTGCGGGGATGACAAGCGCATAGCTTTTAGAGGTGCCCTGAATTTGCTGATTTTTCAGAGGTTAGTTAACATGTACGATTCTCGCTCATGCGTATGAAAAACATACACCTCCTCCGATCCGGTTCAAAACATAGCCTTATTTTTCAGACACTTGAAAAAATCTTTTTTGGCACGGATGCTGCTTTTAAAAAAATCGATGAGATTTCTTTCGCGTGTCGCTGCGCTCTTAATGTTTATTTTTCCGATCGTTGGATATTGTCTGAAATCGACGGTGCCAAATCTTTCCAAGGCCGCATCCGCCGATATTGCCGATGCGCTTTCCGTGGACGGGCTTGCCGGATACATCGAAGGTGTGGCCAGGGGGGCGGTCGCCGACCTGATTTCAAAGGATGGAACCGACTGGATCTGCGATGCGGTCGCCGCTTCGATCAACGATCGTAGAAGGGGTTTGAAGGGGGAAAACCTGGAGAGCGTTTTTCGCCAGAACGAGGAGCTGAAGGGTGAGGTACGAGAGAAAATACGCGAGAAGGTCCGCAGCGAAGTAGGAGAGCTGACTAAGGGGATCATAGTCGAAAAACTCTTTCCTGCCGTCGCTGGGAAAGAGACAGCTGATGAAATAAGCCGCATGGCCGAAGCGGTGGTCCGTGAGCTGGACACCACATTTTCAGAAGGAATCGACAGGATAGCCGACAGTATCTATCAGAGTTATCTTGAAAAGGCGTGGTCGAGATTTTCGGCCATGGGAATTCCATATTGGGTTGACCCTCATGATCTGCGAAAGAGCATCGAGGGCACCTTCGATCTTCATAGAGTAGCGACGCTTTCCTCCTATCTCGGCGGCAAGATCATAGGGGATGCCGCAGCCTCCGGAATAAGAAACAGGGTGGTCGATATCCTGAAAGGCGATATTCCTCCGGAGCTTGTGAGGGCGATTCGCGCCGGTCCCGAGGCTCTCGAGAAATATTTTGACATGGCAGAGGCAAATCTTCCCGGCAGAAAGCTCGAACAGGCTTTGTCAGGGTTTTTGAAGCGCCCTGTGATCAAGATCCCCACTCCGGCATACGTCGCCATTCTTGGCGCAAGCGCCGCAGCGCATTTCGCACGCGCGTTCAATGGAATTTTTGTGGATGCCTACGAGCTCAAGCGTGGAGCGGAGGTATTGCGTGTGATGGCATGGCACGCCGCGAACAAGGATGCGATAAATATGAGCGTCATGCAGCTGGCCTCTCTTCCCAGGGAACTCGCTTTTTCGATGGGGATAGGGGGTAGCTTCGACTCGGTGATGGATTCGATATCCGCGCCGCTTGGTGCCATTCGCGAACGCGTGGCGGAGCTGGACAATCTGATCAAAAAGCCTATTGCGATCGCCAATTCGGAATTGAAATCTATCGTTTCCGCTCTGGAAGATAATCTCAAGGCGATACAGGATTCCGTTTTCGGTCCGCTCAAATATGCGGTTGCCGATGTATCGAACCGTTTGAGCGAATTTGGGAGGGTTATCTCCTCTTCGATTCCGGATTCACTGAACGGGATCCCAAAAAATTTTTCCGAATTGAAGGACCGTGCAGGAATTCCGGATGACCTCTTTGGCGATTTTGGTGAACTCAGCGCTTCTGATCTCCTTCATGAAATTGCCGATGCAACTCCTGTGAGAGATGCGGCAGGAGCGATATCCGGAGGGCTATCCGATCTTGCGGACGGGGCAGCAGAAGCGGTTGCCGCGGTTGCATCGGAGGCGCTTTACGCAGCGCACCTCATCGGCCCGACGGCGCGAATCATGGGTTGCGAGAAGATTTCTTCATATTCGGAGAAGTCAGGATCGCTCGATCCGGTCTATATGCATAACGGCGAATTTTTTGCTGAGATCACTGACCTCTTTATTCAAGCGGCCGGCTTCGATATAGAGTTCAGACGCATATACAGGTCTCGCTCTGATTTTCTCGGCGAACTCGGGTGGGGGTGGACGCATTCATATGCCGAGCGTTCATATTCGGCAGAGGGAGGTTATACCTTCATCGACGAGCGCGGAGTGAAACATCGTTTTGAAACCTCAAATGGCGAATACAGGTCGGCGGATATTCCAGGCGCTGTGCTCTACGCATTAGAATCAGGAACCAGGATACGGCTTCTGGATGGGACTGTAAAAATCTTCGATTCGATTGGAAGAATTTTGAAAAAGGTCGAGAGGCACGGTCTTTTTGTTTCCTACGAATACGGAACAGGGGGTCTGCTTTCCAAAATAGTCGATGCGCATGGGCGCGAGGTTTCATTCAGAAGGCGCGCCGACGGGTTGATCGATCATGTCGAGGATTTTTCCGGCCGTCGCATCGCTTTCAAATATAACGACAGGAAGGAACTCGTCGAGGTTATTTCTCCTCCCGCGGAAGGATATCCTTCAGGCAAGGGCTCGGCGTACAGGTATTTTACCGTTGGAAAGAAGGAACACCTCCTTTTTTTGGCGATAGATCCAAGCGGATACCCATACCTGTCACAGCGTTACGATGAAGAGGGGCGCGTCATCGCGCAGAGGTACGGTGCAGGTGATGAGATAAAAATCGCATATCTTGAAGGGGATGGAATGTTCAAGGCCGTTCTTTCGAAAAATGGCCGGGATTTTGAAACTTATACGCACGACTCCTCAGGCAGGATGGTGTTGCGTGAAAAATTTTTCCAAGGCGAAATGCGCGAAGTCGAGAAGAGGTCTTACGATAAAAATGGAATGCTGGCATCGATCGTCACCGGGGATCTTCGCACTTCTTTTTTGTACGATCCTGCAAGCGGCCTTCCTGTCCGAGTGGAGCGCCTCTCTATTTCGGGAGGGGAGAAGCGCGTTTCCGAGATCGAGAGAGAACCCCGCCATGGCAGACCATCCAAGGTTAAAGATGAGGATGGCCTTATCATCAGATATCTGTATTTTCCAGACGATGACTCGGACCTAGAGGCTGTCGAGGTGATGAGGGACGGAAGGTGGCAGAGGCGGATATCCTTTCGAAGAAATGAATGCGGGGATGTGAAAGAGATAGAAACTCCCTACGGGAGGGTTCTTTCCGTAGAATACAATTCGACCGCAAATCCGGAGGGGGCCATCGGCCATTTCATGGCTTCCGATTCATCTGATCACCATTGCGGGTATATACGCTCGATATCCGATTTTGCGGGTAGTCGGAGATATATCTACGATTCAGCGGGCAATATCATCGCCACGATTTCAGGCGGTGGCCGTGAGATCTATGCAGTCAATTCTCTGAACCAGGTAGAGGGGGAAAGCTCCCCGGGTATGCCGGACAGGCTATACAGATTCGACTGGAACGACAACCTCATCGAGGCGGTGATCTCATCAGGGAAGAGATCGGCGCGGCGTCTTTTCGAATATCTCCCCATGGATCTTCTGAAATCTGAGAGAATGGAGATCTCTCCCGGTATCTTTGTGCGCAAGGATTATTCGTATGACGCATCCGGAAGGATTTCTAAAATCTCGGAAGGGAATCGCAGCACCGCCTTCTCATACGATGACGCTGCCGGCAAATTTTGCGAAATATCGGCGCCGGATAGTCTCGAAAGAAGTGCATCGTGCGTATTTACAGACGTAGATGGGCGGATCGTGGGCTCTGTAGATGGATCGGGGGCAAGAACTTTCTTCACAAGAAACGGTTTTGGCGATTTAAACGAAATACTATTTCCTTCGGGAATGCGTCAGGCGATCTCGAGAAACTCTTCAGGAAATCTCATTTCGGTTGAAAACCTCTCCGCCGAGGGGGAGGCGCTTTCCAGACGTGAATTCAAATACGACGATCTTTCCGGAATTTTTGAGGTCTCCGACGACCTGTGGACTGGGGAGTCCGCCGTAAAGAAAATTTCGGTCAAATATTCGAGGGATCTTTTCGGGAATATTGAAACGGCGTCCGGGCCGGGTGACTCATGGTTCAGAATTGGGAGAGACTCGTTCGGCAGGCCCTCCTCCATCCTCTACTCGTCGGGGGTGGAAAGAAAATTTTTCCGCGACAGAAATGGCAGAATCACAAAGGTTTCCGAATACGCCTGCGGACAGTCGAGGACCCTCTTTGAATTCCTTCGTGATGAAGCGGAGCGGATCGTCAGATCGGTAGATCATCTGGGCAGAGTTTCAGAACTATCTTACGACGATATGGGGAACCTGTCTGGCTACGAAGGCCCCCGCGGTTCGTTTTCGGTAGAGAGTGACTTCATCGGCCGCCCGGTTCTTAAAAAGTTTTCATCCGGGGAGGAGGAGCGCTTCACATGGAACGACGGTGGAATGCTTTCCGGGATATCATCCATCTCGGGTGAAATACGTTTTGGCTACGATTCGCGCGGGTTGCTGGTGTCAGAGTCATATCCGTGGGGCTACGAGAGAAATATGGCTTACGACGGCGCCGGAAAAGTTGCGGGGATAATCAAGGGAGGAGGGCAGCACATCTCCATCATTCGGGATCAGATGGGGAGGGTGCTATCCAGGGTAGCGCAGAAAGATGGATTTTCGCCTGTAATCCAGAGGTATCGCTACGACGGCCTTGGGAGGGTGATCGCAGCCGTCGAGGGGGAGCGCGTCTATGAATATCTCTATGATTCGCTTTCGCGCGTCGTGGCGGAGTCCGGCCCGAATGGTTTGATTTTAAAAAGCTACGATGAATTCGGCAGACCCGCGCGCGTGGTAATGCCGGATGGAAAATCACAGGTGATGATCTACGACTCATGGGGGAATCTTTCCGGATTGATCGATGACGGCCGTCTTGCAGCATCCTTCGAGTACGGATGTTTCGGAGAATTGGAAGATGCTGATTACGGCGGGAATCTCACGGAAAAGAGGAGTTCGGACTCCATGGGCCGCATCTCCTCGATAAGCTATCTCGATGAAGATGGTCTCGTGCTGGACCGGTTTGAAACGTACTGGAATAACGAAGGGATGCCCGCCGCCGATGCGGGTCGCGGCGGGAGCCTCCTCAAGTATTCGCGGAATTTTTTTGGCGGCCTCCAGTCAGTCGGATATTTTCGCAAGGACGATATCGATGAAACTCTGCTCAGCGAGGAGAGTTTCGCCCAGCATATCATTTCGAACGAGGATCTTTCCATCGACGCTTCAGGACACGTCCAGAACCTTCGCGGTTTTTCGCTTTCGTACGATCCCCTCGGTCGTCTTTCCTCTATATCGAATGATGGAAAAATTGTTGCGCTTTACGAATACGATCCGTTTGACAGGAGAGTTTTAAAGAGGGTTGGCGGTTCCGAAACCGCTTATCTCTGGAGCGGCTGGACCATGCTGGGGGAGATTTCCGAAAAGAGGATCAGGTATCTGTACGGCGCGGACAGATCTGTTCCCTTCGGGTTTTCCGGAGATGGTTCGGCGATATTTCTAAGAGACCGTCTGCAATCCGGAAGGGGAGCGCTTTCGGAAAAGATTTTTTCACATCGCGATTATTCCCCCTTTGGGAAAGAGCTTGAGGGGGAAAACTCCGGTTATATGTGCTTCGCCGGACACTATTGCGATTATGAGAGCGGGTTGGTCTATATGCGCAATCGCTACTACGACAAGGAGACGGGAAAATTTCTGAGCCCGGATCCCCTCGGCATTAAAGCCCCTCTTGAATTCGCCCAATCAAACTCCGTTGGTCAGGGGATGTCGTACCACAACCTGCAGGGGTCGGCCTTCGGGACATCGCGCGGGAACAGGGGGCGCTCGCCAGTTTTTTACGGGGTCTATCCCTTCCGGAGGATCTTCATGAGAGGGGCTCTGCCACAGGTGATCTTTGCGGAAAAAGATCCCTACCTGTACGCATCTGGGGATCCCACCATCAATGTCGATCCGTTGGGGCTCGCAAGTCTTATTTTCGATCGCTCCGACGAGAAGATATACCTCCACGACGGTCAGGGGAACTTCGTCACCTCATATCTCGCGACCAACAGGGTCGTGAATCAACTTGCAGACCCGCTCTCGATAGGGATGAACGGTCCCTTTCCCAACGGCACATATTCCCTGGGGGTGCCGGAATTCTATTCCCAAGAATACCGTGAGGGGTTCTATCGGAAATTCGGCCTCGGTGAGATCGGCCGCGGAGAAGGGGTGACGAGCGGTCATCTCTGGGCTCGGAACGAGTCGGATTCCGATGATTACAGCGAATCCTTCGGACGGATACGATTTCGAATAGGCGATCCCTCCGATGGGACCGTCTGGCAGAGGGGGCTTTTCATACACGGCGGCAGAAATAATTACAGGGCTAGGACGCTGGGATGTATTCGTGCGGATGATCTCGAAATGGAAACCCTTTCCGCCAATTTCATAGCCTTCATGCGCCAGGGGGATCCGATAATCGACCTCACGGTGAGGGAGTAATTTGAGTCCAAGGTCGAGGTTAAGGTTAAGGTTAAGGAACATTCCTCAACCTGACTCTATTCCTCCTGTCGAAAACTCCAGTCGTTAAAGATGCTTGGAAAACTCCTACAGGTTTTTACAATTTTAGCATTTGCAATAAACATTCTCAGGTGTCGATTTCTAGAGGTTTTGCGGCTGAAAGACGAAAAAACGTCATAAATCCCCTTTACATAGAGCCGATGCAGGGTTAGTAGAGCGCGTCATTTTTAAATGGAGAGTGAGAGATGCTAGAAAAACTTTTTAATCCGAAGGCGGTGGCAATAATAGGCGCGTCACAGACCGAGGGAAAGGTCGGACATGCCCTGCTCAAGAATATGATCGAAGAGGGGTTCGAGGGTGGTCTTTACGCCGTCAATCCGAAGGTTGGCGAAATAATGGGGGTGAAGTGCTATCCGGATGTGAAGTCGCTTCCTGACGGCATCGATCTGGCGGTCATAGCCATTCCAGCGAAAGTCGTTCCTCAGACTATCGAGGATTGTGGAAGCCGCGGAATAGGCGCCGCGGTGGTCATCTCCGCCGGTTTTAAAGAGGTCGGCAAGGAGGGCAAGGAGCTCGAAAAGAAGCTGGAGAGCGCGGCTATGCTGTCCGGTGTGAGGGTCCTCGGCCCTAACTGCCTCGGTTTTATAAACACCATGAACAGGGTAAACGCCTCTTTTGCGGCAGATCATCCCGAGAAGGGTGATATCGCCGTGATTTCTCAGTCGGGCGCGCTATGCACGGCGATCATCGACTGGTCGCTCAAACACCATATAGGTTTTTCCAAGCTGATCAGCATGGGAAACAAAACCGATCTCGACGAGGAGCTCCTAATCGAGGCCTTGGGTAACGACAAGGAATCCAAGGTCATCGTCGGTTACCTCGAGGACATCAGGAATGGACCTCATTTTATACGTACCGCCGAAAAGGTGACCCGTCAGAAGCCGATCATCCTCATAAAGGCCGGGACCAGCGCTGCCGGGGCGACCGCGGCCAGTTCCCACACGGGGAGCATCGCAGGCGCGCAGATGGCGTATGAATGCGCCTTCAACTCTAGCGGCGTTCTTCAGGCCGGCTCACTTGAGACGCTCTTCGATTACGCACAGGCCTTTTCGTATCAGCCTCTGCCAAAGGGCGACCGCATCGTCATCGTGACAAACGCGGGTGGCCCCGGGATCATGGCGACGGACGCGGTGGAGCATTCCGGCCTGTCATTCGCCAAACTTTCCGACGCGACCAAGGACAAGCTGAGGAGCTTCCTTTCATCGGCCGCAAACGTCAATAACCCGGTGGATATCCTCGGAGATGCGCCGGCCGAAACCTATAGGAAGGCGCTAGACGCTGTTCTCGCCGACGATGGAGTTGACGGGCTCGTGGTTCTCCTCACTCCCCAGGCGATGATCGATGTTGCGAAGACAGCCGAGGCGGTGATCGAAGTTTCCAGGAAATACAACAAGCCCACGATGGCATCCTTTATCGGAGCCAAACGCGTTGCGCATGGCATAGAGATGCTGCAGAAAAATGGCATTCCGCACTATCCCACCCCGGAGAGGGCCGTGGATGCGATGAAACAGATGGTTGAATACATGAAATGGCGCGCGAAGCCGAAGAAGGTGATTCGCAGGTTTCCTGTGAACAGCACCAAGGTCGACCGCATCATAAACCTAAACAGGAAGCATCAGCAGTACAACGTTGGC
The DNA here is from genome assembly GCA_012513515.1 of Myxococcales bacterium. Lineage (NCBI taxonomy): Bacteria > Pseudomonadati > Myxococcota > Myxococcia > Myxococcales > Myxococcales bacterium. The sequence continues at coordinate 8,168 of JAAZCA010000022.1, forward strand.
GAGCAGGATTCTAAAGCGGTGCTTTCAGCGTACGGCTTTACGGTTCCACAATGCTCGCTGGCCAGAAGCGCCCAGGACGCGGTTTCTGCGGCCTCGGCGATAGGATATCCGGTCGTCATGAAGATCTCGTCCCCCGATGTGATCCACAAGTCCGATGCCGGCGGCGTGAAGGTCGGGCTTCGGGGGCCCTCAGAGGTCAGGGACGCCTTCGAGCTCATGATCAAGAGGGTGAAGGAGGTCGTTCCTGACGCCAGGATTCACGGCGTCCTCATACAGGAGATGGTCAGCGACGGCCGCGAGATCATCATAGGAATGACGCGCGATCCGCAGTTCGGGCCGATGCTGATGTTCGGTCTCGGCGGAATTTATGTCGAAGTGCTCAAGGATGTTTCCTTCCAGCTCGCCCCTCTTACATCCGAGGCGGCGTTGCAGATGATACTCGGCACCAAGACATACAACCTGCTCAAGGGCGTTCGCGGCGAGAAGTCGGTCGATATGCAGCTGGTCACGGAGTGCATCCAGAGGATATCCCAGCTTTCGATGGACTTCCCGGATATTCAGGAACTCGACATCAACCCGCTCAAGATATCGAGCGAATTTTCAAGAGCGGTCGCCGTAGATGCGCGAATCCGCATTTCAAAATAAGGTGAACATATGAAAGATTTCAATTGGAAAGAACTTTACGCTAACAAGATGGTTTCTGCCGATGAGGCTCTTTCGCACATAAAGGCGGGAGACAGAGTTTTTATCGGAACCGGATGTGCGGCGCCCCAGCTCCTCATCGAAGGGCTCTCTTCCAGTAAGAGGAAAGTGGTCGACGTCGAAATATTCCATCTTATCACGATGGGGCCCGCCCCTTACGCGATGGAGAACTTCGCCGACAAGTATCGCTTCAACAGTTTTTTCATTGGCGAGAATGTCCGCGAGGCGGTGAACAACGGCGTTGGCGATTATACCCCGGTATCCCTGTCGGAAATACCGAATCTCTTTTCCCGCGGTCGAACGCCGCTGGATGTGGCTTTGATCCAGGTCACTCCGCCGGATGAAAACGGGATGGTGAGCCTAGGCATTTCGGTCGATATCGTGAAGAGCGCGACGGAAAACGCCAGCATGGTAATCGCGGAGATCAATCCGAATATGCCTTGGACCCACGGCGATTCGCTCATCCCCGCGGATTACATAGACTACTTCGTCGAATCAAACGCCCCCGTTCTGACCTATAAGCCTGCCGAAGTCGATGATGCTGTCCGCCGTATAGGTTCGCATGTGGCTTCCCTCGTAGAGGATGGCTCTACCATAGAGATCGGCATGGGTTCCATACCGCAGGCTATGCCGGAATTTTTGCATGACAAGAAAGACCTTGGAATACATACCGAGATGTTCACCGATCAGCTCGTCGATCTCATCGAGAAGGGCGTGGTTAACGGATCGAAGAAGCTTTACAACAAAGGAAAGGTCGTCGCTTCGTTCATAATGGGAACAAAGAAGGTCTATGATTACGTGAACCGTAACCCCGTGATCGAGATGCATCCGTCTGAATACGTGAACGATCCGGTCATGATAGCGAAGCATCCCAAGATGGTTGCAATAAACTGCGCGATGGAAGTCGATCTGACGGGTCAGGTGTGCGCCGACTCGATGGGAAATAAGTTCCACAGCGGTATCGGGGGACAGTCGGATTTTATGAGAGGTGCAGGGCGCTCCTACTGCGGAAAACCGATCATAGTGATGAAATCGACCTCAAATGATGGGCGGATATCCAGAATAGTTCCGAACCTGAGCACCGGCGCGGGAGTCGTTACTACGAGGGGCGATGTCCACTACGTGATTACCGAATACGGCGTAGCCGATTTGTACGGTAAGAATATCAGGGAAAGGGCGATGGCTCTTATAGGGATAGCGCATCCTAAATTCAGGGCTTCGCTCTATGAGGAAGCCAGGAAGATGAAGTACGTCTATGACGATCCAATCGACGTGTCGCTGTTGGAAGGGGAATATCCCGACAGATATTCTCAGCGCCAGGTTATAGCTGATGGCACTGAGGTCACCCTGAGGCCTGTTCGCCCGACGGACGAAAGCGCGCTGAGGGATATGTTCTATTCGCTTTCCGAAGAGAGTATATATCTGCGTTTTTTCCAGCCCATCGACGCTCTTCCTCATGCGAAGGTTCTCCCTCTCGTCAGCATCAACTATGAGAAGGACATGGCCATAGTTTCGACCATACAGGATTCGGCCGGTGAAAAGATCATAGGCATTGGCAGGTACATGAGAGAAGGACTGGACGACAAATATGCCGAGGTCGCATTCCTGGTTCACGATGCGTGGCAGAATAGGGGGCTTGGCAAGGCCATGCTCGATTCGCTGATCAACATCTCCAAACAGAACGGGGTCGAGGGATTCAAGGCCACCCTCACTCCAAAAAATAAAATGATGATTTCTGTCTTTCGCGGATGCGGGTGCAAACTTAACATGGAAAAAAACGGGGATACATACGAATTGAAGTTCAAATTCGACGAAAAGGCATAGGGAGCTATCTTGAATCCTCTTATCATCACTGCGGCGATAACCGGAGGAGAGACCACCAAGGCGCAAAATCCAGCCTTGCCGGAGACTCCGGAGGAACAGGCGATCGCCGCAAGGGAATGTGTCGAGGCAGGAGCTTCCGTGATCCATCTTCACGTCAGGGATGAGTCGGGGACTCCGTCGCAGAGGCTCGATCACTTCAGGGCATCGGTCGATGCGATAAGGACGGCATGCGGTGCGGGACCCATAATTCAGATATCCACCGGCGGTGCGATAGGCGCGAGTATGGAAGATCGCATAGCGCCCATCGTCGAACTCAAACCGGAGATGGCATCCTTGAATGTCGCTTCGATGAATTTTTCCGATGAAGTATTCATGAACACCCCGGCCGATGTCCGGAAGCTCGCCGGCCACATGCGAGATCTCGGTGTTACTCCTGAGATAGAGGTCTATGATGCCGGTCACATCGATATCGCCAAGAGGCTGATGAAAGAGGGGCTTTTAAAAAAACCGGCGCACTATCAGTTTGTCCTCGGCGTTCCGGGAGGACTCTCCGGTGAGTCCAGGAATCTCCAGTTTATGGTGAATTCGCTGGAAGATGGTGACAGCTGGGCGGTTGCCGGCGTTGGCAGATACCAGCTTTCCCTTGCCGTCATGGCGGTCGTCATGGGAGGTTTCGTTCGCGTCGGTTTCGAGGATAACGTTTATTATCACAAGGGCGTTTTGGCCAAGAACAATGCGGAACTCGTTGCAAGGGTTAAGAGGATAGCCGATGAGGTCGGGCGACCCGTGGCGGGATGCGATGAGGCCCGAGAAATTCTGGGGCTCTGATGCCTCGCAAATCCGCTTTTTAAGGGCCTTGCATGGCGGGCTCGATACTTGACAAAAGCCGCAGATAGAAGGATTGTCCGGCCGGTCCGAAGGCAATTCCTAAAAATACGTTTATCATCAAGTTAGCTGGCGTTCCGGACTCGAGGCGGATGGGTTTCTTCGCTGTGCGTTTCTCACAAAATAACTGCCCAATTGGCATACAATCAGGAGGAAATTATGGCAAGGCAGATGGTCCCACACAACGGAAATAGCGCAGTGGCGCATGTCGCCCATGCGACAAACGAGGTGATAGCTATCTATCCGATCACCCCATCTTCGGACATGGGCGAGATCGCCGATGAAAAATCGGCGAACGGTGAAAAAAATATCTGGGGTTCAGTCCCTATAGTCAGCGAACTTCAGTCTGAAGCTGGAGCGGCGGGGGCTTGCCACGGCGCTCTTACCACAGGCGCTCTTACCACGACGTTTACAGCCTCGCAGGGTCTTCTGCTTATGATCCCCGATATGTTCAAGATAGCAGGAGAACTTACTCCGACCGTGTTTCACATCGCGGCAAGGGCTATCGCGACCCACGCCCTTTCGATATTCGGTGATCACTCCGATGTTATGGCCGCCAGGTCGACCGGTTGGGCGATGCTTTCATCCGCCAGCGTTCAGGAGGCGATGGATTTTGCGCTCATCTCCCAGGCCGCATCGCTCGAATCCAGAATTCCCTTTCTGCACTATTTCGAGGGATTCAGGATCTCCCACGAAATACAGAAGATAGAGGAACTTACATTTGACGATATGCGCTCGATGATCGATGACAAACTCGTCAACGCCCACAGGCAGCGGGCGCTCAATCCCGAGAGGCCAACCATCAAGGGAACGTCACAAAATCCGGACGTATTCTTTACCTGTCGCGAGACTGCGAATAAATATTATAACGCATGCCCTGCGATAGTTCAGAAGGCGATGGATAAATTCGCCAAGCTGACAGGTCGCCAGTACAGGCTCTTCGAGTACCATGGCGCTGATGATGCTGACAGGGTGGTCGTAATCATGGGCTCCGGCGGCGAGGCGGTTGGAGAGGTCGTCGATTATCTGAACAAGAAGGGCGAGAAGGTCGGCGTTTTATGCGTCAAGCTCTTCAGGCCTTTTGATATAAAATCCTTCGCATACGCCCTTCCCAAGAGCGTGAAGTCCATGGTTGTTCTTGACAGGTGCAAGGAGCCGGGCTCGATAGGGGAGCCGCTCTATGGTGATGTGAGAACTGCGATCAGCGAGGCGGTGCAGGAGGGATGGTATTCGCACCATCCGAAGATCGTAGGCGGCCGCTATGGCCTCGGTTCAGCTGAGTTTAACCCTGCTATGATCAAAGCGGTCTTCGACAACCTGAAGGCGACCGATCCTAAAAACCATTTTTCCATCGGGCCGAATGACGATGTGACAAACCTGAGTCTGGATTACGATCGTTCGTTTACGCTCGAGGATGGGGTATATCAGGCGATGTTCTACGGACTGGGATCGGACGGAACAGTCGGCGCCAACAAGAACACGATCAAGATAATAGGCGAAGAGACCGAGAACTATACGCAGGGATATTTTGTCTATGATTCCAAGAAAGCCGGTGCGATCACAGTCTCGCATCTGCGCTTCGGGAAAAATCTCATCAGAAAACCGTATCTCATCGAGACCGCAGATTTTGTGGCCTGTCACAACTTTTCGTTTCTCGAGAAGTACGACATGCTGAAGCACATCAAGAAGGGCGGCACCTTCCTGTTGACTTCCCCGTTCAACAAGCACGATGTTTGGGACAACATGCCCGACCGCGTGCAGAAGCAGATAATCGACAAGGAATTGAAGTTCTATGTGATCGACGCAATAAGCATCGCCGAGGGGGTAGGCCTTGGCGCGAGGATCAACTCGATCATGCAGACCGCATTCTTCAAGATTTCGAAGGTGATCGATGAGAAGATCGCAATCGATGCCATCAAGGACGCCATCAAAAAAACCTACGGGAAAAAAGGCGAAAAGATAGTTGCGATGAACGTCAGCGCGGTCGATATGACCATCGAGAAAATCGAACAGGTCGATTATCCCAAGGAGGTAACAGGAAAGCCAGTGCCGCCTGTGGTTCCTGCCGATGCCCCCGCTTTCGTCAAGAACACCACCGCGAAACTCATGAGCGGCGAAGGTGAATCCCTCAAGGTTTCCGAGTTTCCTGAAGACGGAACATGGCCGGTTTCGACGACGCAGTACGAGAAGAGAAATATAGCGGTCAATATCCCGGTGTGGGACAAAGATGCCTGCGTTCAGTGCGGAAAATGCGTCATGGTATGTCCGCATGCAGCGATACGCTCCAAGATATATCCGAAGGACATCCTCAAGAATGCTCCGGCAAACTTCAAGAGCTCGGATCCAAAGCCTGCCAAGGGGCTCGAGGGATACGCTTACACGCTTCAGGTCGCGGCAGAGGATTGCACCGGGTGTGCTACCTGTGTGGTGAACTGTCCCGCGAAGGAAAAAGGGGCCATAAAGATGGAGCCTCAACTCCCCTTGAGGGATCAGGAAAGAGAGAACTACGATTTCTTTTTGAACATACCGGATCCTAACCCTGAGCTCTACAATCCTTCTGTGATGAAGGGAATTCAGTACGTGAAGCCGCTATTCGAATATTCGGGTGCTTGCGCCGGATGCGGAGAGACGGCCTACGTGAAGATGCTCTCTCAGCTCTTCGGCGACAGGGCGATAATAGCGAATGCCACAGGATGTTCGTCCATCTACGGCGGCAACCTTCCTACGACTCCATACTGCCAGAGGGCGGACGGCCGTGGACCGGCGTGGACGAACTCGCTTTTCGAAGACAACGCCGAGGTCGCATACGGAATGAGGCTTTCTGTCGATAAGCAGTTTCAGTATGCGATGGAGTTGGCCGATAACATCATCTCCAACGGCGGATGTTCACAGGAGGTTAAAAATATCCTGACGGAGATCAGGTCCGCGGATCAGTCTAGTCATCTTGCGATTGAGAAACAGCGCTCCCGCGTCATCGAGCTGAAGAAGCACCTTGCCAAATGCAACTGCAAGGAATGCATCAACCTGCTTCACGTCGCCGACAACTTCATCAAGAAATCGGTATGGGCGCTAGGTGGTGATGGCTGGGCGTACGACATCGGCTACGGCGGGTTGGATCATGTCCTTGCTTGCGGAAGAAACGTGAATATCCTCGTTCTCGACACAGAGGTCTATTCGAATACGGGCGGGCAGGCTTCCAAGGCGACGCCGATCGGCGCTGTGGCGAAATTCGCCGCAGGAGGAAAACCCCTCGGGAAGAAGGACCTCGGCCTGATGTCCATGTCGTACGGCTACATCTACGTTGCGACGGTGGCGCTTGGTGCGGATCCGTCACAGGCCATGAAGGCCTTTATCGAGGCCGAGAGCTATGATGGTCCATCGATAATAATAGCTTATTCGCATTGCATCGCTCACGGGATCGATATGTCCAAAGGTCTCGAGGAACAGAAGAAGGCCGTAAATAGCGGTCACTTCCCGCTCTACAGGTTCGATCCCAGAAAGGCTCTGGACGGCCAGAATCCTCTTACAGTTGACAGCAAGCCTCCTTCAATTTCCATAGAGGAGTACGTGAAGGGCGAGAACCGTTACCGCATCCTCGAGAAGTCCAGGCCTGAGGAGGCGAGGAGGCTCATCGCCAAGGCGCAGAGTTTGGCGAATAGAAAATACAATCTCTACAGGCAGATTTCAGAGATGAAGTGTGAAAAATAGGAAGTTAATGAGATAAAAAAGAAGGGCGGCTGCTTCACGCGGCCGCCCTTTTTATAAGATCAAAAAAGTCAGTTTTTCAAACCCTTCAGAACTTCTTTGGATATCGCCTTGAAGGCATCGAAAACCCCGCTTCCTTCTGTAGCGATAGTCGAAAATTCCTGGAACCCGGACTGGTTTAAATAGTCGCTCAAATCTTTTATGGGTACGGCGTTTTTGAGATCCCTCTTGTTATACTGATATACGCACGGAATCTCTCCCCACTTGTGATTCTCCCCGGAGAGTATCTCCTTGAGGTCGGCCAGCGCTTCCAGGTTGCCTTCCATCATCTCTAGCTGCGAGTCGGCCATGAATAGCAGTCCGTCGACGCCCTTCGATATGAGGGCGCGGCTCTGCTTGTATCCGACATCTCCCGGAACGGTGTAGAGATGCAGCCTTATCGTGTAGTCGCCAACCTTGCCAAGGTTTACGGGGACAAAATCGAAAAAGAGAGTTCTGTTGTCTTCGTGGGCAAGCGATATCATCTCTCCCTTTGCCCCTTTTTTTACCTCTTCGTAAATATGGCGGAGGCTCGTCGATTTTCCGCATCGAGGCGGACCGTAGTATACGATCTTGCAGTTTATCTCTTTTGTCTTGTCGTTGATGAAGGACATGATTCCTCCCTATTCTTTATGCTTGCGGCACCTTCTGCCAGTCTTTTAAAAACTTATCGACTCCTGCATCGGTAAGAGCGTGCTTCATGAGCTGCGATATCACCTTCAGCGGTATTGTGCAGATATCGGCGCCTATCATCGCTGACTGGCTTACGTGAATTGGATTTCTGATGCTGGCGACGATGATCTCGGTCGAGAAGTTGTAATTATCGTAGATATTGACCACATCGCTTATGAGCGACATCCCCTCCTGGGATATGTCGTCGAGCCTTCCTACGAAGGGGCTGACGTACGTAGCGCCGGCCTTGGCTACGAGCAGCGCCTGGTTTGGTGAAAAGCACAAGGTGGCGTTGGTCTTTATCCCCATGTCGGAAAGGGCCTTTATCGCCTTGAGCCCTTCCACCGTTGAAGGAATTTTACACACGACATTTTTCGCTATATCCGCCAGTTTTTTCCCTTCTTCTATCATTCCCTTGGCGTCAAGGGCGGTAGTCTCCAAACTTACGGGGCGGTCGGTGATCTCATGCAGTATTTCCTTTATGACGCTCTTGAAGTCTTTCCCAGTCTGCGAGATCAGGGAGGGGTTTGTAGTGACGCCATCCAGGACTCCCATGGCATTAGCTTCCTTGATCTCTTCGATCTTGGCGGTGTCGATGAATATCTTCATACATTCACTCCTTGTTATGGGGTTGGCGCATCATTTATTTTTACATTCCTCAGAGCAGAAAAGCGCGCCGCCTTTGTTTGTGGCCTCGACGGCTACGACGAATGTTCCGCATCTTGCGCAGGGAACCATTTCCCCGCCCACAGATCGGCTCTGACGAGCGGTGTGCCCGCGTTTGAATTGCCTGTTCCTGGAGAAATATCTGTAGGCGAAGTATATGAGAAGCGCTGTGAGCAGCAACCTAGCCATTCTCTTTCAACCCTTTCATCAGCTCCGCGATCGTTTTTTTTAACGCGGGATGAATCTCAGCCGATGCTATATCACACAGCGGGAGCAGCACAAACATTCTTTTATGCAGCTCAGGGTGTGGAATTTGCAGGTTTTTTTCAGCCATGATGAGGTCGCCGAAGATCAGGATATCGAGATCGATGCTCCTGGGCTCGCCGCTTACCCTAGGATATTTTCTTCCGAGCTGTGACTCAGTTTCCATCAGAAAAAGCAGGAGCTGATGCGGGGATAGCGAAGTTTCAATTTTTATCGCAGCGTTGATGTAATCCGGCTGTGGAGGTAGTCCGGGTTTTATTAGGGCCCTGGTTTCATATCTCCTGGAAGTTGAGATGATCTCTATCTGTTTGTTGCTGCTGATCAGGTCGATGGCAGCGTCTATGTTGGCGTTGCGATCTCCAAGGTTGGATCCCAATCCGATGTAAACTTCTTGGAAAATTTTTCCTGTATTTTTCATCTAAGTAACCTCCGAAAAATCAGCAAGTTCAAGGCACCTCTAAAAACTATGCGCTTGTCATCCCCGCAACGACCGTGACTGGGAAAAACAGAAGCTAGAAGCGAGAGGCTAGAAGCTAGAAAAATCTCGCCTGTAAAAATATTGCTTCTCACTTCTAGATTCTAGCTTCTTGATGTTTTGGTCGATGGTTAATTGTCCATGGTCGAAGTTATTGTTGCAGCCAGCTTTTCAGGGGGTACTTAAATAATACGTCCTGCATCGTATAGAGGCCGGCTTTTCTTCCGACTATCCATTTCGCCGCTGCCACGGCTCCGCGCGCGAAAAGGTCCCTGCTCTTAGCGTGGTGGAAAAATGTCAAGGTTTCTTCCTCGCCTTCGAAGGCTATTTTATGATCTCCAGCGACTTCACCTTTCCTGTGTGAAACTATACCTATCTCGCCGTTGAAATTTTTTGCAGCGGATTTTTTCATCATCAGAGCCGTTCCGCTGGGGCTGTCTTTTTTATGTACGTGGTGTGTTTCCTCTATTGAAATCGAGTAGGAATTGCCAAGGGCAGCTGTGGTCTCTTCGATTATTTTCAGAAGAAGGTTGACTCCGATGCTCATGTTGGAGGATTTCAGCAGGGCTATCTTTGAAGCCGCTCTGGTTATCTCAGCCTCCTGATCGGATGAAAATCCGGTCGTTCCCAAAACGAAGGGTTTCCTCTTTGCTGCGGCTTCTCCGATGTGCTCTATGGCTCCGGATGGAGAGCTGAAGTCTATTACTACGTCGATATCATCGAACGCTCCGGCAACGGCGTCTTCGGCGTCGATCCGGGAGAGTATTTTCATATCCGGATCCTGAGAGAGGAAAAATTCTATTCTGCCGCCCATCCTTCCTTTATAGCCACAGAGCGCTATTTTTATCATGATGCCCTCAAGTGAATTTTAGAGAAATTTACAGCTCAGATCATTTTGAATTCGGAGAGCACCGATTCGAGCTCTCTTTTTTTATTATCATCCATCGGTGTGAGCGGAAGGCGGAATTCCTCCCTGCATTTTTTCATAACGGACAGAGCTGTCTTTACCGGTATAGGGTTGGTTACCATGAATAGCGCAGAATTTAATTTCTGAATATGCGATTGCAGCGCCTCAGCTTCATCTACCTTTCCCGAGTTGAAGAGATCCCACACCTTTGAAACAAGTTCAGGGGCTATGTTGGCTGTCACCGATATGCAGCCATCCGCCCCGGCCCTGTACATCTCCAGGTTCATGGCATCTTCGCCGCAGTAGAGGGTGAAGTCGGGGGGCCTCGTATTCATTATAGTCTGCGCCTGCGAAAGATCGCCTGAGGATTCCTTGATTCCTACGATGCTGTCGGCTGCCGCCAGACGAAGGGTTGTATCCGGAAGCATGTTGACCGCCGTGCGCGATGGAACGTTGTAGAGTATCATCGGCAGCGGGACCGCCTCGGCTATCGCCATGAAATGTTCGAACAGACCCTGCTGTGTCGGCTTGTTGTAATACGGCGTTACTTGAAGCATCGCATCTGCGCCACATTCGGCGGCAAGCCTTGCGAGCCTGATCGCTTTTTCGGTGGAATTGCTCCCGGCTCCTGCTATGACAGGAACTCTTCCGGCGGATTCTTCGACGCACAGGCGTATAGCGGTTTTCTTCTCGTTTTCCTCGATCGTGATCCCTTCGCCTGTCGAGCCAAGCACCACGATTCCGTCTATTCCAGAAGCGATCTGCCATGAGACGAGCTCGCGCATGGCGGACTCATCGATCTTCCCGTTTCTAAAGGGTGTGACTATAGCCGTCATCGCGCCGCAGAATTTCGGATCTTTTTTCAGGACTGTTTTCTTCATCAGATGGCTATCTCGCCCTTGAATACGATTTCCGCCGGGCCTTTCATATATATGTGATTGTCCTTGGTGCTCCACTCGATTTCCAGTTTGCCTCCGGGCAGGACGACCGTGACTTTGCGGTCAGTGAATCCGTTCAAAACCGATGCTACGGCGGATGCACAAGCGGCTGTTCCGCAGCCGAGGGTTTCTCCCGCGCCGCGTTCCCAGACCCTGAGCTGAAGCTCCTTTTTGCTGACGACGTTCACGAAGCTGATATTGGCCTTTTTCGGGAATATCGAATAAGTTTCGAGCATCGGGCCGAACTTTTCAATCGGGAGATCCTTGAGTTCCTCATGAAAGGTGATGCAGTGCGGATTTCCCACAGACAGGCAGGTGATACGGAAATCCTTGCTTTCGGTTTTAAGAGGGCGATTGATGATCCTGCCGGAGAGATTTACGGGGATCTCCTTCCCCTTCATTATAGGTTCACCCATGTCGACTTCAAACTGGTTTCCGACGCTTTTCACGGTCTTCAGCCCGGCGAGCGTCTCTATCAGGAGTTCCTTTTTTGCGGAGAGTTTGTATTCCTTTATGAACTTCGCCGCACAGCGGATGCCGTTGCCACACATCTCCGTTTCGGTACCATCCGGATTGAAGGCTCTCATCATGAAATCCCCTTTGCGGGACTTCGATATCAGAAGCATCTGGTCTGCGCCGATTCCGGTGTGTCTGTTGCATACCTTCCTCGCAAGGGGAGCTGGGTTGGCGATAGAGCCCTTGGTGCAATCGAAGACGATCATGTCATTTCCGATTCCGTGCATCTTTACGAAGTGCCGAGTTTTTGATTTTTTTGTAGCCATGAACCCTCCGGACCGGCCCCGCTGGAGCCGTAACTGCTTGTAATTTATAACAAAATTTGTGAGAGGTTATCAACTGACTCCTCCTTTGTCAAGGAAAGCCCTGAGTTATCAATTATCTTGACTTGCCTTTTATTTCTGGATAGATATCAAACACTTAGCAGATGGATCCAGCTCATTTTTATCGTCGATCGGTTCTTAATAATTTCCAAAAACGGGAGTCCTCTTAACGGTTTTCGGTAAGGATATCTAAAATAACCCTGTTTAAGGCTTATGATTTTTTCTGAACTTTATGCGTTATCATCGGCATTTGCGGGTCGGCTGGTCGCCGGCCTTTCTGCGATGCCTTCCGTAAGTCCAACCCATTAGGAGAATAGTGTATGCATCTGAATGAACTGAAGAGGAAGAAGATCGGCGAACTGATCGAGATCGGCAACAACATGAATATCGAAAATGCGACGAGCCTTCGTAAACAGGAGCTGATCTTTGCGCTTCTGCAGGCGCACTCCGAGCAAAATGGAGCGATCTTCGGCGAGGGAGTTCTCGAGACCCTTCCAGACGGGTTCGGTTTTCTCCGCTCCCCTGACTATAATTATCTTCCGGGTCCGGATGATATATATGTTTCACCGTCGCAGATACGGCGCTTCGGCCTTCGTACCGGTGACACGGTAGCCGGCCAGATCAGACCTCCGAAGGAAGGCGAAAGATATTTCGCGCTGCTTAAAGTGGACAGCATCAACAACAGCACTCCTGAAGAGGCCAAGAGCAAGACGCTCTTCGATAACCTTACACCGCTCTATCCAGACGAGAGAATAAAACTCGAATACGATCCGAAAAACTATTCTACGAGGATCATGGACCTCTTCACTCCGATAGGGAAGGGACAGCGCGCGCTGATCGTCTCTCCGCCGAGGGCCGGAAAGACCGTCCTTTTGCAGAACGTGGCCAATGCGATCACCTCGAATCATCCGGAAGTTACGATGATAGTCCTTCTCATCGATGAAAGGCCGGAGGAAGTGACGGACATGGAGCGCTCGGTGAAGGCTGAGGTGGTGAGCTCAACGTTCGACGAACCAGCTACGCGCCACGTACAGGTTGCTGAGATGGTTATCGAAAAAGCCAAGAGGCTGGTCGAACACGGCAAGGACGTCGTCATACTTCTCGATTCAATAACCAGGCTCGCCAGAGCTTACAACGCTGTCGTTCCTCCCTCTGGTAAGATCCTTTCAGGCGGCGTCGATTCCAACGCCCTTCACAAGCCGAAACGCTTCTTCGGTGCGGCGAGAAATATCGAAGAGGGTGGCAGCCTCACCATCATAGGAACGGCTCTCATAGACACCGGCAGCCGAATGGATGAGGTCATTTTCGAAGAGTTTAAGGGGACGGGCAATATGGAAATTCATCTCGACCGCAAGCTTATGGAAAAGAGGATCTTCCCCTGTATGGATGTGAATAAGTCCGGAACAAGAAAAGAGGAGTTGTTGCTTAACGACGAAGAGCTGAACAAGGTTTGGATCCTTCGCAAGATGTTGCAGCCTCTCAACCAGATCGATGCGATGGAATTCCTGCTCGACAAAGTGACCCCTTGCAAGACGAACAAGGAGTTTCTCATGTCCATGAATCAGTAGCTCTTCTTTGGAAAAAAATATGCTCAAACGAATATTTGTCGAGCTCAGAAATCATGCGCCGTTTACATTGGTTGGGGCTTTATCCGGTATCCTGCTGATGTTCATATTCAGGTCGATGACGTATCAATCGGCGCATATTCTCTTTTACATATTCCATCCGACGCACGTATTCCTTAGTGCGATAGTGACTACCGCGATATTCAAGCTCTATTATAGAGGCCCCTTGACCGGCGTTTTATATTTTTTGAAGGTTCTTGCGATCGGTTACGTCGGTTCGGTCGGAATAGGAACGCTCAGCGATTCTCTTATTCCATATGCGGGAGAGCTGCTTCTCGATCTTCCGCACAGCCATGCTCATATAGGTTTTATAGATGGCTGGTGGATCGTAAATCCTGCAGCCTTCGCTGGAATCGCGGTAGGATATTTTCGGCCGGCTACGAAGCTGCCGCATTCGGGGCACGTGCTTCTAAGCACCTGGGCCTCTCTTTTTCATATGATAATGGCGCTCGGCATATCGGTTATGTGGTACCAATATGCGGTTCTCTTTGTATTCCTGTTCATCTCCGTCTGGCTGCCATGCTGTTTCAGCGATATCGCGTTTCCCCTTCTTTTTATCCGCAGCGAGGATCGGGCCTCCTGCAAGTCCGGGCATGGCTGCGGATGCGGTTGCAGGTGACTCTTCAGTCTAACTAACTGAAAATTAACGTTAAATTGGTCGGGCTGCAACTTTGCCCTCGGCATCCCT
>JAAZCA010000023.1 GCA_012513515.1 Myxococcales bacterium
AGAGCACCTGCTTTACACGCAGGGGGTCACAGGTTCGAGTCCTGTAGCGCCCACAAGGGGAGACAAGAAAAATACTTGATTTTAATGCTGTGAGCCCCTATACACGGCGCTCCCTTCGCCGGTAAAGGTTCTCTTGGCTAGGTTTTTTAGGTTCTTTTACAGACAGAAGCTGTACAGCAAGCGGGGCCGTAGTTCAGTTGGTTAGAACGCCTGCCTGTCACGCAGGAGGCCGCGAGTTCGAGTCTCGTCGGCCCCGCTTGCTGTATGCGGATGTTTTTTATAGGGCAAAAATCATGTCACATCGGGACAGGAGGCCGCGAGTTCGAGTCTAGCCCCGTCGTTCGCATCCCGCCGTAGGCGGGATTTGCGACGCCGAGGGTCCGCGACGCTGTAATTCTCGTTCCTTGAAAACAGCGTCGGGATCGGCCCTGTTGGCTGCATGGTTCGGTGTCTGGTCAAGTTTTTCAGTCGCCTCATTCAAGGTGATAAATGCCTGAGCTTTCAATATTAAAATCCCTAATTCTCGGAATACTTCAGGGCGCTACCGAATTTCTTCCAGTCTCCAGTTCCGGGCATCTGGTGATAGCGCAAGATCTCCTTGGGGTCAGACTCGAAGGGGCTCAGATGCTTGCATTTGATGTATGTCTGCATCTCGGGACTTTGTTTGCGGTAGTGGCGGTCTTCTGGCGCGACATAATTGAAATAGTCGTTGGAATATTCAGGCCGACGATGACCAGTATCGATATTGGGGGGCGTCGTCTTTTTCTTCTTCTCGTCGTAGGCACCCTTCCTGCGGTTGTCGCGGTTTGTCTGTTCAGAGATATATTTGAAAATCTGATATCGAATTCGACCGCTGCCGCCACCATGTTGCTAGTCACCGGAACATTTTTATTTCTGACCAGATTTGCCAGGGACTCCGGAGCTCCGCTTTCAATTTGTCGCGCGGTCCTTATAGGCATTGCGCAGGCCTTTGCGATAACCCCTGGGATATCGAGATCCGGCGCCACGATTTCGGCTGCTCTCTTTTCAGGGATCAGCCGCGAAAAGGCGGCGCGCTTTTCATTTTTGCTGGCTCTTCCAGCGATTCTGGGGGCATTCATCCTTCATATAGATGAGCTCGCCGTGCTTTCATTCGACCTGCTTCTTTCCGTCTTTGCTGGAACTGCTGCGGCTGCGGTCACCGGCTTTTTCTGCATCAAGTGGCTGCTTAGGATTATAGTAAGAGGCGGCTTTACCTCATTTGGTTATTATTGCTGGGCGGTCGGCATATCCGTCATAATCTATAAAGTCGTTTCGGACGTTATGTGATTCTTAATTTGAGAAGAGATTTTTGACAAATTCTTGCGATCCAATAATCGTTACATTTTTGAGCTGAGTCCTTTTCGAACTACTGCAATTCCGGAATTTTGAAGATATCGATTCCCTCTGATTCGAGTTCTGCGGCCTCTTCAGGGGTGGCGGTTCCGCGTATGTTTCTTCTCTTGCTCTCGCCCAAGTGGATTTTTATCGCTTCTTCGGAAAATCTTGCTCCCACATCTTCGAAGTTTTTTTCGATCTGGGCCATGATCTGTGCAAGTCCGGAAGGACCTGGTTTTTTGGGAGTTTCAGGCTGTTTGCCGGTGTTGCTGTGTTTGCCGATTCTGACAGGCGCTATTTTCTGTTCTATATTGGTATCGCCGCAGTGCGGGCATGATATCAGCGCCGCTTCGCGTTGCTCTTCGAAGGAAGCGCGGCTCTGAAACCACGATTCGAAGATGTGACCGTTTGAACAGGATATATCTATTGCGTACATGTTTTTTCCTTCCTCGCCGCGCTATATGTGCATCGCTGCAGCTTTTGTCAACCGCTGCGCGGAAAAAAGATTCGAATTTCTCTTGAAAAGTGAACGGCTGCCGTTGTGTAGTGAAACGCTGCAGCTGCTGCCTTTAGGCCTATTGATTTATAAAGGTTTTTTATGGCACGAAAGCTGCTTTGCTATCCGATTGTTTTTTGCCCGGGGCGGTGATAGCTTTTGCCGCCAAAACGGGGTTTTTGCGATGGAAAAATTCTGCAAGTTCATAGCCACCGGTTGTTTCAGCGGATACCTCATGTGGGCGCCGGGGACATGGGGAAGCGGCGTCGGTGTGCTTGTATTCATCCTCGCCTCCAGGCTTGGCTGGGCCTGTTACGTGCTGTTTCTAGCCATAATAATCGCACTGGCGATATGGTCTGCGGACAGATTTGCGGCCATTTCCAAAGAAGAGGATCCGAAGTGCGTCGTCATAGATGAAATTGCAGGTTACCTCGTGACGATGGCCTTTCATGCGCCGACCGCCGCTGCGATTATAACCGGCTTCATACTTTTCAGGTTCTTCGATATTGTAAAACTGTTTCCGGCCTCATGGTTTGAAAAAAAACTTCCCGGCGGTTTGGGGATAGTCATGGATGATGTCATGGCTGGCATCTATGCCAATGCTGCGCTGTTTTTTATAGCATGGGCCTTGTCGTTTGCGGGGATGACGATCTAACGGAGAGATATTTGAGAATCGAAATAATTACAACAGGTGATGAGGTTATGCATGGGACGATACTCGATACCAACGCGCGCTGGATCTCCGAGCGCTGCGTCGTTTTTGGACACGATATTATAAGAAGGTCCTCCGTAAAAGACGACATCGGTGATATAGCCGCCCTTCTTAAAGAGACTGTCGGGCGAGCCGACGCGGTCATAGTCACGGGCGGGCTCGGACCTACTTCCGATGATCTCACCGTAGAAGCCGCAGCGTCGGCGTTTGGCCTTGAACTAGTTTTGGACGAGGATCTTCTTTCCGTGATGAAGGATTTTTTCAGGCGCATAGGCCGCGAGTTTTCATCCAGCAACGAAAAACAGGCACTCATTCCGGAGGGGGGCGAGATACTCTCAAATAGCGTTGGAACCGCTCCCGGAGTGCATCTTCATGCAAGGTCGACAGACTTCTTTTTTCTCCCCGGTGTTCCTCAAGAGCTTTACGCTATGTTCGATGATAGCGTAGCTCCGTGGCTCGCATCGCGCTGTGATTGCTCTCGGGGCGAGATAATCCTTCGCTGTTTCGGCATGCCGGAAGCGCAGATCGATGAGAAACTTCGTGGTATGGAGCTCTTTGGCGCGCGACTCAGCTTTCGCGTGAGTTTTCCGGAGATACTTCTAAAACTGGTAGCCATCGGCAAAAATGAAGATGAGCTCAAAAATATTCTCGATAGATCCTCCTCATCTCTGAAGGGGAGGCTTGGCGATGTGATATATGCTGAAGGGGATTCCTCCCTCTATTCGGTCGTGGGCAGGATGCTTTCCGAGAGAGGGTTTACCATTTCAACCGCCGAGTCATGCACGGGAGGATTGATCGCAAGTTCAATCACGGATGTTGCCGGTTCGAGCGACTATTTTGAAAGGGGTTTTGTGGTCTACAGCAATGAAGCGAAGATCGAGCTTTTGGGAGTAAGCGAGGATATCCTTCGCCTCCACGGGGCTGTATCTCCGCAGACCGCTATTGCGATGGCCGAAGGGGCCAGGCGTCTCTCTGCATCGGATTATGCGGTGGCGGTCACGGGAATAGCGGGGCCCGGTGGAGGTACCCCGGAAAAGCCTGTAGGGCTGGTTTATATCGCAATTTCAGCCGTCGAAGGGACTAGGGCCTTTAAATACAATTTCAACAGGGACAGGCTTTCGTTCAAGAGCATAGCAGCGGCTACGGCTATAGACTTGGTGAGGCAGCACCTCGTCGGAAAATTAAGTTTGACTGGTGAGTTGAAATAAATTCTTATCCGTAGGAGCACGGAGATTGTCTTTTCCATCTCCGGTGGTTCGAAAAGCGGGTGTCAAAAGATGAAGATACGGTCATTTCTTGCATTTGATATTTCCGATGAGATGAGAGGGGAACTCTCTTCGCTTATCACTTTTTTTTCAGGGAAAATTTCGGGGATTAAATGGATGAAGCCTGAGCTTCTCCATGGAACTCTGAGGTTCTTCGGCGATGTAGAGGAAAATATTTTATTCGGCGATGTCTCAAGGGTTGTTGAATACGAACTCAGGCACCAGTCCCCTTTGAGGCTTTCAGGGCATGGCGTGGGGGTATTCCCGAACTGGCGTTATCCAAGCATCATATGGGCTGGACTTCAGGGGGATACCGAACCCATGATCGGTCTATACTCACGCCTGGAAGAGGCCTTTCGCGACTTCGGCTTCAAAGAGGATAAGAGAGCATTTCGAATGCATCTGACTCTAGGCAGGGCGAAGGGGAACTTTGGCGGTGCAAAGGATTTTATCAGGGTGCTCGAGAAGATGTCCGATGCAGAGTTCGGTGAGACCGTGGTCGATTCCCTTACTCTGTATAAAAGCGAGTTGACCAGGAATGGGCCGATATACACGGTCATCAGAAAGTTTGCCTTCGGGCCGAAGAGATGATCCTGTGTCATTTGTGCGGTCCGAAAAATGTTCGCTTTTTGGCTTAAAAATTTCAAAAGGAGGAAGTTTATATGAGCAACGAAGTGCAGATGCCTGACAACAGGGAAAAAGCCATAGGTCTTGCGGTGGCCAGCATAGAGAAGCAGTTCGGAAAGGGGGCGATCATGCGCCTCGGCAAAGATGAGCCTCTTGTTACCGGTCTCGATGCTATATCTACCGGTTCCATTTCGCTCGACATAGCCTTGGGCATAGGCGGTTTGCCGCGCGGCAGGGTGGTGGAGATATTCGGGCCGGAATCCTCCGGCAAAACTACGCTTGCCTTGCAGGTTGTAGCGCACGCCCAGGCGCAGGGGAACGTTGCTGCATACATAGACGCAGAACATGCCCTCGATGTGGAATATGCAAGGAAGTTAGGTGTGAGGACCGAAGATCTCCTCATCAGTCAGCCTGACAGCGGGGAACAGGCTTTAGAAATCGCGGATACGCTCGTTCGCTCCGGCGCAATTGGCGTGCTCGTTGTCGATTCGGTTGCAGCCCTTGTTCCCAGGGCCGAGCTGGAAGGGGAGATGGGCGATGCACAGATGGGCGCGCAGGCAAGGCTCATGAGCCAGGCCCTCCGTAAACTCACCTCCACGATATCGAAGTCCAAGACGATGGTCGTTTTCATCAACCAGATTAGGATGAAGATCGGCGTCATGTTCGGGAATCCTGAAACGACCACCGGTGGAAATGCGTTGAAGTTCTATTCCTCGGTTCGTCTCGACATCAGAAGAATTTCCCCCATTAAACAGGCCGAAGAGATCGTCGGTTCGAGGACTCGCGTAAAGGTAGTGAAAAATAAGGTCGCCCCGCCGTTCAGACAGGCGGAATTCGATATACTCTATGGGCAGGGGGTTTCGCGTGAGGGGGATGTTCTCGATCTGGCCGCCGACATGGGGCTGATAGAAAAAAGTGGTGCGTGGTACACATGCGGCGAAGATCGGATAGGGCAGGGGCGTGAAAACGCGAGGCAGTACCTGAAGGAAAACCCGAAGCTGCTCCAAAGATTGGAGAAGGCGATACTTGAAAAGCACGGGATAGTCAGGCATGTGAAGGCGGGTACCGGGGCGGTCTCAGCTGAAAAAACGCCGACCGCTGCGAAGGGCAAGGAAGGGAATAAATAGTTTTTAACTATTATTATGGCCTCAAGGGGTCGCCTTCCGATCTGGAGGCGGCCCTTTTTGAAATTTTCGGGTCCTTGTCATTTTTTATCTTCGGTGATAGGGTGCTCCATCGGTTTATGCGGTATAACACATTGATAATAAAAGACTTTTAGGGTGGAAATATGACCGGTTTTAAGATCAGGGAGAGCTTCCTTAAATATTTTGAAAAGAACGGGCATGCAAGAGTGAAGTCGAGTTCGCTTGTGCCTGCCAATGACCCAACGCTGTTTTTCACAAATGCCGGAATGGTGCAGTTCAAGGATCTATTTCTCGGCGAGGATAAGCGCGACTATCGCCGCGCCTGTTCTTCTCAAAAGTGCATGCGCGTTTCCGGGAAGCATAACGACCTGGAAAACGTCGGGCATACGCCGCGGCATCACACATTTTTTGAAATGCTCGGCAACTTCAGCTTTGGGGATTATTTCAAGGAGGAGGCGATCGCCTTCGCTTGGGATTTTCTTACGAAGGAAATTTCGCTTGATCCGAAGAATATGTATGTCACGGTCTTTCGCGACGATGACGAGGCCGAGAAGCTTTGGCTGAAGCATGTTTCGAAGGATAGAGTTTTTCGCCTCGGCGAGAAGGACAACTTCTGGGCTATGGGTGATACCGGTCCATGTGGTCCGTGCTCCGAGATTATTTGGGATTTTGGAAAAGGGCATGTGAGAGCTGAGGATTTGGATACGACTAGATTCATGGAGCTATGGAATCTAGTCTTCATGCAGTTTTCTCGCGATGCATCTGGGGAGATGTCACCTCTGGCAGCCCCTTCGATAGATACCGGGATGGGGCTTGAGCGCCTTGCGGCAGTTCTTCAGGGTTTTAAATCCAACTGGGAGACCGATATATTCCTTCCGATCATCAAGGTCGTCAGCGAGGTGAGTGGCCATCGCATCGGCGAAAGCGATGAGAGCGATATCGCCATGCGCGTGATAGCCGATCACGTGCGAGGTTCGGTATTTCTCGTGGGGGATGGGGTGACTCCCTCGAACGAGGGGCGCGGTTACGTGCTTCGCAGGATACTGAGGCGCGCGGTGAGGTACGGCAAACGCCTTGGAATTGACGAGCCCTTTCTGACTTCGCTAATCCCTATTATAGTTGATGAGATGGGGAGCGCCTATCCGGATCTGATTTTACACAAGAGTTTCATAGAGAAGGTCATCGGTACTGAGGAAGGGCGTTTCTATCAAACTCTCGATAATGGCCTTGAACTCCTAAAGGATGCCATGGCGTGTTCTCGTGATAAAGTTATTCCGGGGGAGGTTGCCTTCAAGCTCTACGACACCTTCGGTTTTCCTCTCGATGTGACGCGTATGATCGCTGCCGAGAGCGGTTTTGTCGTCGATGAGGGCGGTTTTGAAAAGAAGATGTCAGAGCAGCGCGAACGGGCGCGTGCCAGCTGGAAGGGCTCAGGAGAAAATGGAGTGTGCTCTATTTACAAAAAACTTGTAGCCGATGGCGTGTCGAGTTCCTTCGTAGGTTATTCGAATGAAACCGCAGATGGCGAAATTCTAGCGATACTGAAAGATGGCGTTCGTGTGAAAGAGGCGCATGAGCATGAAGATGTCTATATGATAACGTCGGAAACTCCATTTTATGGTGAGTCCGGCGGGCAAGTCGGCGACCGCGGAACCGGAATAGTCGAAGGCGGTGAGGTGGAAATTATCGATACGAAAAAACCACTGCCTGATCTGATCGTTCATCACTGCAGGGTGCAAAAGGGAAAGATTTCAGAGGGGATGAAGATAACCCTTGTGATCGACATGGAATCCAGGAGATCGACCAGGTGCAACCATACCGCAACCCATCTTCTTCATCGCGCGCTTCGTGAGGTTTTGGGCGAACATGTGAAACAGGCCGGCTCTCTGGTTATGCCGGAAAGGCTCCGCTTCGATTTTTCTCATTTCCACGCATTGACCCATGAGGAACTTCGTGAAGTCGAACGCCATGTCAACGCGACGATCAGACAGAATATTCCGGTGCTTACCTACGATCTTG
Organism: Myxococcales bacterium; assembly: GCA_012513515.1. NCBI lineage: Bacteria > Pseudomonadati > Myxococcota > Myxococcia > Myxococcales > Myxococcales bacterium. Next base: position 7,621 of record JAAZCA010000023.1, read on the forward strand.
AATACGACGAAGCGGTAAGGCGCGGCGCGCTCGCCTTTTTCGGTGAGAAGTACGGTGATCGCGTCAGGATGATAGATGTGTCCGGTCATTCGTCTGAGCTCTGCGGAGGGACGCATGTCAACATGACCGGCGAGATCGGGATGTTCAAAATTCTCTCGGAGTCCTCCGTAGCGGCTGGCGTCAGAAGAATCGAGGCGGTGACCGGAATCGGAGCGGAGGATTACATCGACGCCATCTACGACGAGAGAAAGGAGATCGCAGCGATACTGAAAGCATCTCCGGCTGAGATCGTCGATCGCGTAAGAAAACTGGACGAGAGGGTTTCCTCGCTGGAAAGGGAGCTCAAGAAGGCGCTTACCTGCGCTGCGCAAAGCGTAAGCAAGGACTTCTTACAATCCGCGGAAGATTTCGGCTCCTTTAAGGCGATCATAGCGAAGTCTGACGTCGCCGACAGAAAAATACTTGGAGAGCTTGCAGAAAAATACAGGGACAGACTCGGAACCGGTGCGGTTCTGCTGGCATCGGTTTCCGACGGCCGTGTGACCCTTATATCTGCGGTCTCTAAACAGCTCTCTGCAAAGATAAAGGCCGGTGAGATAGTCAGGATGGCATCCGAGGTGCTTGGCGGAAAAGGTGGAGGTCGCCCCGATTTTGCGCAGGGGGGCGGTGCAGATTCTTCAAAACTCGATCAGGCATTTAAAAAAATCAGGGAATATCTCAAGGGGGCAGGGGGCTGAGCCCCTGTTTTGCGTGATTTCCGCGTAAAACTTTCTTGACAGAAGGAGGGCTGTTTTGCGAAAGAAACTCTCTTTCAACGTATCATGCAGGAGGCTTTTATGGTTCAGGCGAACAGGATAAGGGTGGGGTCTGTCATCATATTCGATGGCGAGCTTGCGCGTGTCTTGAGCGTTACACACCTCACTCCTGGAAATCTCAGGGCGATGGTTCAGGCCAAGATGCGCAAGCTGAAGAGCGGCCTTCAGTTTGAACATCGGTTTCGCGCGACCGAAGATGTTGAGACGGCGCATCTGGAGGAACATGAGATGGAATATCTCTACGATGACGGAGACAGATACCATCTCATGAACACATCCACATTTGAGCAGATCGAGATGGATCATGAGATGTTTGGCGACGCCATAAAATATGTGCTTCCGAACAACAAGGTGATGGTTACCTTCTACGAGGGGAGCGCTGTAGGAATAGATCTTCCAAAGGTAGTGAGTCTGAAAGTGATAGAGGCCGAGCCCTCCATCAAGAAGCAGACTGCGACTGGGTCATATAAAAAATGCACAGTTGAAACAGGTCTGGTGGTTATGGTTCCTCCGTTTGTCGAAGTTGACGACATGATCAAGATCAATACCGAAACGGGCGAATATCTGGAAAGGGGATAAGACTAGCAAGTTCTTTTCTTATCTGAACCAGCCCGGCTTGTTTGAAGAAACTTCAAATTGTCGTAGTATTTTTGAGATGGATGTCGCAGGCGGATAAATTCAGGAATTTAAGAAATATTTTACGGCCTGCCACGCCCTTTCCAACCTGATATCTTCAGATTCAAAACGTGCTTCGTAGTGAAGAAGCGATCCCATGATATGTCTTAGCAGTAAGTTGCGCCCTTCTTTTATTGCTGGCAGGTCCCTTTCAATGCACCTAAATGCCTCTTCAAGTTCGGCTTCCGCTAATCTTGTTAGGTATGACGCATGAGAATCATTTTGGCCTATTTTTGTAGTCCTGAGTGCTACTATTACGGGATAACCTTGGTCCATGTAGAATATATAGTTGCCAAAAGTAGGGTAGTGTCTCATATCATAGTTTGCCATGAGTAACGCGGAAAGTACCGCGGTTTTCCCATCGCATTCATCCCCAGTCAGGATCATGCGCTCCTTAAGAGTGTCGAATCTTGCAGATTCATCCAGCGAGGTGACCTCTCTTATGGTCTGAGCTAATGATCTGTCCTTTGTGAACGAATCAGCATCGGCGACTCCTATGTCGGTCATTTTAATTCCCGCCTCTGAAAATCTTTGACGCGCCGTCGTTATTAATGGGTTGTCTGTTTTGGCATCAACTATTTTTCTGTAGAGAAAATGAAAATTTTTGTGCCTCTGACAGTTCGTTGTAAATCCATGCCCTTTGTCGAATATGCCCATGTTGGAGTCGGCAGGTACGTAACCGAGCCCTAGAGTTGTTGGGGGATAAAATCCTGCACCAGAAAAATTCGCAATCTTTGTAGCGGCTTGTGGAAATGTAAGAGGTCTAAGCATTTGCTCTCCTGTATAACGCTGCTGTTTAGCAGTACTTGCCAATTGATCTATTATTCTCTTTGGCACTATTCGGCATAATCACCAAAAAAGTTGCTATCTGAGTTTGCGTTGCTGTCGGGGAGAGGTATGTAGGAAGGTTGCTACCGAATCAAGTTTGCCAACCTAAAAATTACTCCTTTAAAACAAATAGTTAGCTTGATTGTCGGATGGGATTCAAGTCGAAGGAGGAGGGAGTTAATCTCGGCTTCAAGGAACCTCTGAAAAGCTAGAGGCAACAATAACCTCGACCATGGACAATTGGCCATCGACCAAAACATCAAGAAGCTAGAATCTAGAAGTGAGAAACGAGATTTCTACAGGCGAGGTTTTTCTAGCTTCTAGCTTCTGTTTTTCCCAGTCACGGTTGTTGCGGGATCCCCGATTACACCACTCGGGGATGACAACCTTCTCGTCATTCGGGGATGACAATCACGCCGTCATTCCCGCATGCTGTAAGCCACCGCTACCGCGGGGTTCCGACCGTTCACCAGTTACGAGTTACCAGTCACGGTCGTTGCGGGGATGGCAAGCGCATAGCTTTTAGAGATGCCTTGAATTTGCTGATTTTTCAGAGGTTACTTAATTCATTCTCATTCCGCAGCCGCCACCTTCGGAATCTTCGGACATGTCCCCTGATTCGATGGGGATATTGGTGAAGGTGACCATCATGGTCGGTCCGGATACCGGCGCCCCTATGACGCTGGCGCTTTCTCCGCTTGTGCTGCCAACGGCCTTTACCTTTGTGCCTTCGCTTATGGATATCTGGTATGTATAGATCTCTGTGGCGCCCTGATTTAGGGCGCTGCATCCCATGTACATGGATGTCAGCGTCGTGCAGGCGACAAGAACGAGGCCGAAGCGCTTGCAGCGCCTCATCGTCAAAGCTGTTATTGTGATGGCTATGAGTATCATCGGAACTGAGGCTGGATGGTGCCCACTCGATGATCGAGGAGCTATCGTCATCTGAACTTCCGAATTACTGCCATATTCAAACTCGTAGACGACAAGCCATCTGTTGTTCGATCCCTTGGCGATGATCTCGTTTATGTCGCTGAAGTCGATAGTGCCTTCTTTTCCATTATATGAAACCGTAGCGTTTATCTTTCTGTCACCAGCGTCAAGAACGCCGTCCGCATTGACGTCTTCATACAGCGAGACGGACTTAGGATCTATCTGTCCAACTCCAGTTCCAGATGCCGAGAGGGTGAGCGATTGCACCTTCAAATCTTCTTCCGTGGAAGCTGAGAGTTTGAGGGAGAGCAGCACCATTTTTTCAGGATCCACGAAGCTGTTTTCGGATATCTCGAGCTGTTCTATGCGCAGCGTTCGACCCAGCGTTCGGATCAGGTCAAAGGATGTCACAACGGCGCTGCCATTTCTAAGGTTGCAGACGAGCTCTTTAGTGCCGTTTAAGTTCGCGTCGACAAGCGCCATATTGAGGCCGAGCCATCCCTCTTCGACGGTTCCATAAATTATGTTGCTGCCGGAGTAGTCCGCAATGTCTATTTCTTCCGGCAGATCAGGCGTCCCATATACGATGTAGATCGCTCCTGCATTGTGCGTTGCTCCAAATTCGCCGTCTCCAGCCGGAGCGCCTATGATGATATCATCATATTTATCTCCTGTGATATCGCCGACAAGGACGACTCTTCCACACTCTTCTCCGCTTTTTGCGCAGGCTATTCTTACGTCGTAGAGGTTTGAATCCCTTGCGCCCGACATCATTGCGTTTCCGAGAAATACATAAATATATCCTGCCTCGGGATCTCCGACGACGGTGTCTGTATGCCCGTCGCCATTTATATCGCCATTTGCGATGTTGGTAGGATCTGGCATCTCTTCCGGCGAAAGCGTAGTTGCTGACATCGACGATACCGTGAAAGCTTTCGAATGGCCGACATCCACGCGTTCTCCGCTCAGGCTGTAATTGGACTGAGATACGCTGCCGAGTGAAATTGCTCCAAGGTCGTGAAATCCTGATGCGTCGACAGCCCTTCCATAGCTGGAGAGAAGGGTGAAGATGGAATAGATATCTGAGTCGGAATATCCTCCTTGGATCAGGTCGCGCGTGACGTCGATCGACATGCTGAATTTACCAAGCGCCGTCATATTGATCGTTGGGCCTTCGGAGTAACCTATATCCTCATCGCTCATCGAAGCTCTGCTTCCAACGATGCGGGACTTCCTTATGTCGTCGGCGGATCCTGATATCCTGAACTGCATCATATCTTCCGAGATCTGTGTGTTGGAAGGTATAAGGTTGCCGCCCGATAGTCCCACTATGTATCCTTCGCTGCCTGAGAATACCTTGGTAACGATGTCGTCGGTACCGTCATCGTTGAAATCCAGGATCTCAAGTCCTGATCCGAGGTGAGATCCTTCCGAGGCTCCCGATACCTTGTCGATGTCGAACCGTTCATCTCCGGAGATGTTTATTATCGGTGCGCCGTTCGTGGAGGAGTAGTTCTCTATCTGTTCGCTGTTGAGACGGACTATTGCTCCGCGCTCGTTGTCGTAGGTTGGCAGGCCGAATACGTATTGGGCCTGTCCTGCGAAGCCGGATGATGCCTTTTTCATGCTTATATCTCCGGCGGTGATGATGTTCGATGGAATCGATATGGAGAAGAGATGCTTCGCTGTTGACGGGCTGCCGAGATTCAATATTGAACCTTTGGGGTCTATCGCTGCTATCGTAGTGGTTGTAATCGCTGACGTTGATCCATCAACTTCCTCATCTTCGTCGGAATCCTGATCATATGTGTTCGCATGGTCGTAGGTGATGACGGTATCTCCCGATTGTCCCAACACCCACATTGGTACTGTGCCCATTTCAGATTCCCTGGAATCAGGAACCACCATCAAAGCTACGGAATGAGGTGCGGATTTGCCAAAACTGTTTTCGACTACGAGATCGAAGGTGAGAGCCATCGCCGTCCCGTGTTCGACCTGAGGAGCTGTGAAACTCGGCTGGATAGCCGATTGGCTGTTGTTGTCCGACAGTTCGAGAGCGGTTCCGCCCGTCTGTGTCCAATGGTAAACGAGCCCCTTCTTCGATAGAACCGATTCTCCCTTGTCGTTGAGCGCAGGCTGGTAGGAGTTGGATCCGTCAAGATGGGTTTGTTTTCCTGATGCAACTACCTTCTCGAGAACGCAAACTCCACCGGTCTTCTGCAGTTCGCCGAAGCATGCCCTTGCTGTGGGCTTTCCTGAAGAGACCGCTTTATCGTCTATGTCCGAAGGTCTTGCAGCATCGGGATCATTTACCCTCTCGATCTCATCTTTGCACTGCGATTCGGAGCTAACGGCCAGTATGGTTCTTGCAGCAGATGCGTTCAGCCCTCCGGCATCAGTTACTGTAAATACCAATGTCGTCACGCCGGTCGACTGCGGAGCCCACGAGAATGATTTACTATTTGAGGCATAATCGGCAAATGACGATCCTGACGGTGATGGGGATAGTGTTATGGATAGGCTGTCTCCAGCATCGGGGTCGGTTCCATTCACTACCATGTTCACACGCTCCCTCAACGCCACGCATATGTGGCCGTTTTCATCGGCAGCCGGAGTTGAATACACCCTGATGGAAGGAGCACGGTTGATATTGGAAACGGTTATCACCACGCTTATTGTGTCTGAAAGAGAAGGTGTCCCGGAATCATCGGCCCTGATCATGGCTATGTACGATCCTAGGTCATTTTCAGTCGGCGTCCATGTGAACGTGCGAGTCGAAGCATTGTACGAGGCTGCCTGAGGAAGCGCCTTGTAGTTTCCTATTGCTGTTGAGCTCATGCTCGTTGTCAGGTCATCGCCGTCAGGATCGCTCACAGAAACCTGGAACGTGATGGTTTCGTTTTCCGCTGCGGTCAGGTTGGGTATGCTTTCTATCACAGGCGGGCGGTTGGTATTGGAGACGGTTATGGCTATAGGCAGAGTTGACGAGAGAGATGGACTGCCATTATCGGTAGCTTCGATGTTTACGCAGTGGAAGCCTGCATCGTCATAGCCAGGCGTCCAGGTGAATGTGAAAGTCGTGTCGCTGGTCCTCGTTATCATCGCGCCTGATGGGACAGAACATGCGGTTCCTATCAACTCTCCTTGTACTGCGGAGAAGCCTAGAGATACTGCGTCGCCGTCCGGATCGGACGCTGTTATCGTGAAGGACAGGGTCTCTCCTTCTGCGACATTTTTGGCTTGGACAGGCGATATCTCCGGGGCCCTGTTTGACTGTACCACGGTGACATGGAGGTTTCTTTCGTCGTATCCGCCGTGTCCGTCGTCGACCCCTATTGTTGCGGAATAAACTCCCTCATCATCGTAGCCGGTGGCCCATGAGAATGAAAAATCGTTGCCCGATTGAGTAAAGCGAGTGCATATCTCATCGCTGCCGTTGCAGTCCCACGTGAGGTCGTCAAGGTCGGCGTCGTCCGCGGTAAGTGTGAACTCTACGGTGTCAGACTCGCTGGCGATTATGTCTTCAACATCCGATATTATCGGGGGTGTGTTGTCTACGAGCTGAGGTGCGCTTGAGTATTCATCCCCGGAATGGAGGCCGTCGCTCGGGACCGTCGAGAAAATTACCCACTTGTGTGAGTCATCGGGGGCTGAAAGCGTGTAAACGCTGCTACCGTCTGTGCCTGTTATTTCCTCGTATTCTCCGTCTTGGGCGGAGGAGCGCTTCCAAACTACAACCGTTCCATCCTCCTCGTCGCCGTTTGCGTCAGAGAATTTATAGGTAGCGGTTAGTTCTCCGCCTATCAGCATCGTTCCCGACACCGTGATTTCCTTCGCTACAGGGGGTTGGTTTTCGATTACGATGCAGTCTGAAAAAGCCGATGTTCCGCTAGAGCCTGTGCTTTGGGTGACTGTAAATATTGTTCCAGGATCATTATACACATCAACTAAGGTGAAACTCCAGTTGCCTTCCTCATCCGCTGATGTGGTGCCCAGATAAGTTATTCCCTCGCAGTTTTCGGCATCGTCGGCGATATAGATGTCGATCATTCCGCCCGACCTGACAGGCGCGCCTGAAAGGCTCATCATATCGTGCAGTGGTGTCTCGAGATCGTTCTGCGCTAGATCGGAGGGGGCCAGGATTCCATCGTTGCTTCCCTCCGCAATTACTATCCCATTTCCGGAGTTGGAGTATATGGAGTTTAGTCTTACCAAGTTGCCTGTGGTAGCGGCGCCGGAGACTTTGATGCCGGCTACGCTGTTGTAGGCTATTATGTTCCTTTCGAATAAATCGTTATTTCCATCGAAGTCGGCCCCTATTATGTTGGATGTCGACCCATCGCTGATGAGTATACCTACGTCATTTGCTGTCGGAGTTGTTTCGTCGGACGATACTCCTATGATATTGTTCTGGATCTTGTTGTTGCCTGAAGCTTCGCCGGATATTATGATTGCGTTGCGACACCCCTGTATCACCAGCCCCTTAATTGTGTTGGCAGATCCAAGTTCAAAACAGTCGACCGTTCTCGTATCGCCTGTGTTTGCACCGCTCACCACTATGTCGTGCGAGTGTCCGTTGGCCTCGCCGTCAATCGTTATTCCTTCCGCAACGGAGAGCGGCGAAGAGAGTATTATATTTCCTGAAATCGCGCTGTGAAAGGTAATCCTATCCCCGGCGGATGCTGAAGCAAGTGCCTGTCTGAGCGTACAGTACTGCAGGTAGCACTGGCCATCATCGTCGCCGAGTTCATTTACGACTATTTCAGGTCCATCCTGGACTGTGGTTTCGAGGACTATATTTTTGTTTGCGCTCAGCGAACCGGTTGTGCCAGGAATAGGCAGCGTCAAGATTGCATCATTGCCCGCTTCGTCGCGAACCGTTGCGCCGACGAGGGAGATTGCATCGGTCGAAGCATAGTCGAGGTCATCGCTTGTGTCGCCGTCCTGCACAATGTAGCGGAAGGTCAAGGCGCTGCTTCCGCTGCCACTTAAGTATGTAGCCTCTCGGTCCGTTTCTCCCGTCTCCATTGTAATTGTAGGGACTCCACCTTCGACAAAGACCGGTTCGCTGAATGTTACGACGATGTCGATGCCGTCGCCGACTATGTAGATCCCGTCGTCAGAGTCGGATGAGACGTTCGTAACGGTTGGCGATTTTCTATCGGCTAGCGTTTTTGCGCCTGACGTCTCGGTGATAGACATCGGGTTTCCGGCGGCATCATACACGGAGGTTGCATCGGCCGGGGTGATTTCTATAGATTCGCTGCCGCTTGGCGTTCCATCCACGAATATATGAAACCTTATGGAGCTTTCGCCGCCTTCGAGGGCTTCTCCTGCAAGATTCGATATGCCGACTATGGATGCCGAGAGAGCGCTTCCGTCATTGCGTGTGAAGTTGATTGTAAAGTCATCGGTTTCCACGGCGCCAGATCCGTTTGCATTGCCGAATATGCCCTCGCTTGCGGTGAGGTTTAGATACAAGTTATCAGAGGTTAGCGCCGCGCCGGTAATCGACGGTGCAACCGTGTCCTTGGTCCATGTGGCCTCGGTAGCAGAATCAAAGCCCTGCCAGTTTCCGACTACGTCCCTGCTGATTACGCACAACCTTATAGATCCGTCAGGGATGCCGGAGATATCCGAAGTTATTTTGAGGCCGGCTGATTGTTCCGAGCTGTATCCTTCTTCAACAGAACACGATGTCGAACCCGCGGCCCCAACCTTGTGTCTGTAGTGGCTGACGCCATCGCCCGATATTGTGACATCGAGTGATATCGCTTTGCTTGAACCGGAAGGTGTCCCGGATAGCGAGGCGATCGGTGCGGTTGTCTTGTTGGTCCACGAGTGCGATGTCGGATCTGTCTGAATGTTTCCAGCTTCATCGCGTCCTCGTACGCAGAGGATCTTTTCGCCGTCCTCTCCTATTTCAGATGTTATAGGAGTGGATACGACCGTCCATTCGCCGTAGGAGGCCGCAGAACAATTTTCTGCGCCCGTAAGAAGGTCGTAGCTGTATTCCAAAACTCCAATGCCGCCTACTGACACATTCAGAGATGTGTCATTGGAAGGATTGGATGGCGCACCACTTATTGTCGCAATCGGTGCGCTTGTGTCTACGGTGAGAGTAAAATGCCCGTTCTCCGACCAGTTGCCTGCATCGTCTCTCTCCTGCACGTAGAGGGTGTGTTCATCATCTGCAAGATCGGATTCAGGTGTGAAGCTAGTTGCGGTTGTTTCTTCGCTCCAGACGCCATTGTTCAGATGATATCTGAATGTTCCGTTTCCACCGCCGCCTGTAGACCAACTCCATGTAGGAGTCGCATCACCGGTGATGGAGGCGATCGATGTTACCGCAGGTGCGAGAGGGGGAACCGTGTCTATGACGATATTCTTGACGTCGGAGATGTTGCCGCCTTGCGGTATCGCAAGAGAAGCATCATTACCAGCTTCGTCGGTCAGGGTTGCAAGTATAGAGAGTGTAACAGATGACGCTGCGAGGTCGGCGCTTTCATCGCCATCCTGAACTGTGTATATTCCGGAGCCCTGAGTTTCATTGACTATCTCTGTTATTACCACGGTGCGATCGACAGCTCCGGTTTCAAGGGTTATCGTCAGGTCGCCGCCGACCAAGGTGACATTTTTAGAGAAGTTGACTATAACCTCTATCTGATCGCCAGACTTGTAGTGACCGTCATCTGCGCTGGAGGTTATATGCAATATGGTTGGTACCGATGTGTCTATCGTCGTTGAGAAAGATCCGCTTGCCGACCAGTTTCCTGCTGAGTCGCGTTCTTGGACGTACAGGGTGTGGGTTCCATCCTCCAGATTCAATTCAGGAGTGTATGAGGTAGATTCCGTTTCAATCCATTCGCCAGCTTCCGTATTCATCTGATAACGGAATGTTCCGTTTCCTGTTGTGTCTCCGGCGATCCATGACCAAGTCGTCCTTTGGTTATTGGTAAGTGCAGAGCCGGATACAACCGGTGCAGCGGGCGGAGTCGTGTCTATCACTATCGCTCTGCCCGAGAAGTTCGAAACAGGAACGGATAGAGTAACTTCATTGCCGGCGGCATCGCTGACTGTCGCGCCTGGTGAAAGGGCAAAGGATGAAACAGCGAGGGCGGCGCTTGTGTCGTTGGCACGAACTACGTATGTCCCCGTTCCAATATTGCTGTTGGATAACTCTGCTATCTCGAACGTACCATCGGTATTTAGCGTAACTATGATTCCACCGCCAGAGAGCGTGACATTCTTGTTGAAGCCGACCCGTACCTCGATTGAAGTCCCCTCCCTATAGTGGCCATCTTCGATTGGCGACGTGATAGATGTTATGACCGGAAGAACCGTATCCAACGTGATGGAGTCTGATGCAACTGCCGACTCGTTACCTGCGAGATCTCTGAACTTGACGGTTACGCTCTTGACGCCATCCCCGGATGTGAGAGTTACCCCTCCGGTCGTCGCGTAAT
>JAAZCA010000024.1 GCA_012513515.1 Myxococcales bacterium
AAACCTTCTTTTAAAAAGCGTCCGGGATGCCTCGATAGCAGCTGATCATATAGTAATGGCCGCAGCTGATGAAGGGCTCGGCAGCTGTTGGATAGCGCTCTATGAACAGGACGATATATGCCCCGTTCTCGATGTACCGCGGCATTGCTATGTCGTGGCTATAGTCACAATCGGATATCCCGATGAAAAACCTGACGCCAAACCTAGAAAGCGGCTATCGGACATAGCGAGCTGGAACTCATTCAAAAGAAATCCATGGAGCTGTGCATAACAAATGGCCAAGGATAACCCTGGAATAAAAATAATCGCCAAGAACAAGAAGGCATTCTTCCAGTATGAGATCGTCGAAAAGATAGAGGCCGGAATGGTTCTTACTGGCAGCGAGGTCAAGAGCCTTCGCGACGGACACGGCAGCCTCGCAGATTCCTACGCAGTCATAAAGAGCGGCGAGGTATTTTTACATCACGCACATATCGCCCAGTACCCACCAGCAACCTATACAAACCATGAGCCTCGCAGAACCAGAAAACTCCTGCTTCATGCGAGGGAGATCGACAAACTGGAAGGAAAACTCAAACAGAAGGGACTGACGCTCATCCCAACCATGATATATTTCAAAAAGGGAAAGGCTAAGGTCGAGCTGGCCCTTGGCAAGGGAAAACAGAAATTTGACAAACGCGAATCCATAAAAAGACGTGAGACCAATCGGACCATAGCCAGGATGATGAAGCGCTGACCCCTATGCCGGCAGACTTGACTGCCGATCCTTTATAGAGTACCGTTTCGCTCCAGCTCTTTTAAAATAAGGATTTCCGGGCGCGAATAGATTTCGACGCGGATTATGGGGTGCACGTGGCATGCCGACCCGTCATCAAGTCGAAAACTGATGGCAAAAAACCAAACGGCGAATCTTACGCCCTAGCTGCTTAACAATAAGCAGCCGCCAAGCGGGCGACGCCTACTGACCCGTAAGGCGCCAATTAGCAGGCTTTGCCGAACCGAGTCCTCCTCTGCGAGGCTAGGCGAGAACCAGTGAGGATAGCCGGCGTTTTATCCCGTCCCCGGGAGCCGACGACGGTGAAATTCAAAACGGGGAACAAGCATGTAGATGCGTGCATGAAGTATTCGCGGACGAGGGTGCAATTCCCTCCGCGTCCACAGGGCGCCAGGCCGTTTCGAGTCGGCTCGGCGCCTCAAATTTATCCTGTCAAATTAAGTAGTTATCAATTGCGATGACCCGCTTTCGGGGAATGTACAAATTTCCAAAATTGCCGATTAATGCTTGGCAACATCCCCCTCTCTGTTAGATTACCTCCTGGATACAACGAAAGGAGAGACGATGAAGCTTTCAGAAAGAGGCGCCATAAGGTCAGCGATCTCCGATGGGGGAATACATCTTTACCCCGCCGGCAAACTGACTGACATCATCACGAGCTCGCTATCCGGAGATAAACTCGATGGCGATTTCAACCCGGAATCCACAGCCGCAAAACTGCTTTCGGTTGCAGGCCCTTCCGATCCTGACGCATCGGAAATTTTTAAAAAAGATATCGCAACAGTTGCCGACAGAGTTTCCAAAATGGAGCCTGAATATAGGATAGAACCCGTTTTCGAAAAGATGGCACAGTCTCTTCCAGCGATGGCTAAGAGGTATTATGGTTTGAATGATCTTGAATTCACCACCCCCAAGGTGATCGAATACTATTTCGAAGGTCACAGCGAAATTTACAAAGATGCCGACTGGTTTGCGTTCAACGTCAATCATTCAGAAGCGAAAGAGCTGGGCGTTCCATTCGGAATCTATTTCAAAAGAAGCCAGGTTACCCCGGGAATGCCGGAGTACGTAACTATGCATGAAGCTAATCATGTCATGCAGGAAAAGGCCGCCTCCGCAAAAGGATACCACTCGTACATACCATGGTTTGACGAAGGATTCGCCGACGCGCTCGGCAGGATGATGCTCTATCGCGCCACCGAAGATGAAGAGATGCTCCGCCGGGTTAAAAATTTTCGAACCGAAATAGACGTAACCGACCCAAGAAAGGTCACCTACCACTACGGCGAAGAGACAGCCATCCTGACGCTCCTTCGAGGCCGCCTTCCGTTTGCCAGGGCTTTGATGTCACTTCGCAAAAATGATCCGTTCTCGGTTGATTGGGATGCCTACGCCAATTTCATAAAAAGCGGGCTTGATCCTCACGTGGCTATAATCAAGGCTTACGCAGGGAAAAAGCCGGAGAATTTCAGAAAGGCCCTCGATCGGGACGAAAAAAAATTCCGAACCGAGAGCGACCTAGATCAGATGGATTTGAGGGTGCTTTCGATGTTCTGTGCGACTCAGGCACCAGCTACACTCCAAGCTTCGGAATACAAGACCTGCATGTGGCTGCTTGAAGAGGTCGAAAAAAGGCCGTCGCCATATTTCATCGATCCGGAAATAATTCCATCGACAATGAGAGCGAAGGTTCCCGATTGGAAGGAGGAAATGGCCGTGCCGGCAGCATCTATACCGGCCGAATTATGGGACAAAGCCCCTGAAATTAGTTTGAAGGTCCTTATTCCTGAAAATGCCATTCCCGAAAATTTGAAAGCGAGTACCGCTAAATTGACGACGATGTATTTTATAATAAAGCGAACGATCGGCGGCACCACTTACTACGAGCCCTTCGGAGGAGGACTGCCGTACAGGATTAAAACCGGTGAAATAAGATGTTCATACTGACAACCAAAACACGATACCAAAAATCGGGAGGATGATATGAAGATTGCAAAGACTTTGATGGTCGTAATGGCGGTCGTGATGGCGCTTGGAATGCAGTCCTGCGACAGGAGGCGCGGTGAGGTCGGAAGCAGCTCCAATCCGGTGAGATTTTATTTCATGCCCCTCAAGGGAACCGATCTCTACAAACAGTACGCCCCAGTATTGGAAAAATATATCGAGGCAAACTCGGGGCTTAGCGTAGAAACTATCGAAGCGCCCGACTTCATAACGATCATAAAAAACTTCGGCGAAAAAAAGGCTGACATCGCATTCATAAATACACTTGGATATCTTATGGCACATGACTGGGCCAAGGCCGAAGCATATCTGCAGATGCTCTATGACGATGTCTACAGAACCTATCGCGGTGAAATTCTGGTTCGCGCCGATAGCGAAATCAACGACATTTCGGATCTGAACGGAAAAAAGATCGCCTTTGCAGATCCCTTTTCAGCAGGAGGATATTTATATCCTCTCAAGCTGCTTAACGAAAACAAGGTCAAGGTCAAAGATACCGTATTCGCCGGCGGACATCTCAAGGGGATAGAGATGCTATACAACGGACAGGTGGATGCCGCCGCCACTTATCATTCACGCCCTGGAATCTTGGGTGAGGAAAAAGATGCTCGTATAGAATTTTTAAAAAAGTATCCTGACATAATGACGAAGATAAAAATTCTCGCACTCACCGATGAAATACCAAACGGCCCAGTGACACTGAGAAAGGATCTCCCGGAAGACGTGAAGGCCAAGCTCGTTGGAGCAGTCATATCATTCGCCAAGACTCCCGAAGGAAGAGATGCTCTGCTAAACCTTTACAATGTTACCGGACTCGCACTGGCCGACAATGCAAACTATGATGACGTGAGGGAAACCCTCAAGGAGCTGGGCAAATCTATTGATGAGGTAGTGCCGGGCGGGATAACCTTCTACAGAAAAAATGCTGAAGCATGGCTGGAATACTAATCGCCGATAAGCATCGCACAAACAAAACGCCCTGCGTAGCTTCTACGCGGGGCGCTTTTTATGCGATCGATAAAAAACTATTTCCCCTTTTGAGCCCTGATCTCTTCTACGTTTTTCACCTCGCGGATCGAATCGAGGGCGGTGCCATCGAGATATTTTACAACGCCCACAACCCTGTCACCAAACACCGGTTTGAGCGGCTTTGGAAACTCTGAAGCCTTCGACTTGGCCAGCGACACCGCTTCATCCATGGACACGAATTTCACTCCGTATCCCTGCATCTTCTTTTTGAGTTCAATATTTCTCGCCGCCTTGGCGTTAGTTTTTTGATCATTGATGATCATTCCATCCGGAGTCATTATGAAATCCACAAAATATCTCCCTGGCGTAGAAACGGTCGTAACGCTATCCCTTAAAATTATATTTCCTCTCCTGTTAAGCGGCGCCTGAACTATCACTACCGACGCACCATGCGCAACTTCAGTATGACCGCCTATCGCCTTGGATGGGATCCCGTTTGAGAACGTGGTTACATTGACGTCAAAATTTCTATCAACCTCTATCGCTCCCAAAAGAGCCACATCCAGAAGACCTGTAACCGGCGCCCTGTAAGGCGACCCGTATTGAAGCATGTCCATCGGGGTATTTACATGCCACATAGACCTCATCGTTATCGCTGCGACGCGATCGAAACACTGTCCGTTATAAAGCTGTTTCACGAGACCAGCATTTACCGCAGCGATGAGATCCTCCGTGACTCCGCCTATCATCATATCGATAGAAATCCCTTCTTTCGCCAGATGGTTGATAGCAGCAAGCCCCGTTCCAGAGCCAAGCTGCACACACGGCAGTCGATCTTTTATCTCCATGGCCTTAACAACAGATACTATATTCGAAAGAGTCTTAAGCCTCTCGGGAGTGATGTTCTGCGTAGCCGTTTCACCTGAGGAAAGCCCGTGGTTATCGCCGATAGTAGGAACCTCCACCACGTCGGTGACCTGCTGCATGCCTATCGATAGGTATGGGGAGATTCCGCTGATAAGGTCATCCGTCAAAACGACAAAGCCTTTACGCGAAAATTTAGCATCGGGGACCATGAATGAAGCAAATCCAAAGACGGAATTGGGCAACCCGCGCCACCCGTTGCAGTTGCCGAATCTATCTGAGGAGCTCGCTGCGCAAAAAGCCACGTCTATTTCGAGTTGACCGGTTTCAATATCGGCTGCCCTGCCGGAATGGCTTCTCGTTTCAAAGATGTGTTTCATCCCACCGGATGCTATGAGATACCCGAGATCGCCGCGAACCGATCCGCCGCGAATCTGCACGACGACTCCCTTTTCTATCGCTTCCATTATTATCGGGATATGGCATGGAAAGAGCGATGTCGGAGCAAGAACGAGGTTCCTGAAGTTCATATCTATGATTACGCGCATAACCTGTTCGAGGACGGCATCTCCATTTCTCAAGCCGTGATGAAACGATATCGTATCGCCATCAACAAGCCCCGTCCTCTCTATCGCATCGCGTATAGATCCGCGAACTTTGCTTTCGGTCCTGGTGCCCCTGAAAACTTCGGGAATAAACTTGGGAACATAATCTATGTCGGGACCTTTAAAGGGTCTGTAGGATTCCGGGATATACCTGCCTATTGCGTTTTTGATCAGGTTTGCCGTCATCTGTCACCTTTTCATCGCTTGCCGGAATTCAACTGCCATAGCATCGCTAAAGCAGAACCATACCTCTCCTTCAATACGGCATCGTCTTTGGACTCCGGTTCGTTGGGCATGGATACGAATGGAACATCGACACCACACACGCTTAAATACCCATGAGATTTTCCATAGGTAATTTTTTTCCAATCATTCTCTATGAAGAAACCGTACATATCCTTGTCCGGAACCTTATGAAAGAGTATCGAGCCTTTCTCGTCCTTTTTGTAGCGGGCAGAGTTTTTTCTGTATGACTCTTCAAATGACACATCTATATAGAGTATAGCTGCGTCTTTAAGGATGGATAAATCTATCTTGGAAAGGCTATCCATAAAACCGTCATCCTTGCCTCTGGCAAATTCTATCAGCAGCGTTCCGGTTTTGAAAAAGTTTTCATCGGATGCACGCTTCAATATCGCCTCGTTGAACTTACCCATCTGAGAGCTGCGAAATTTGGGAACGGTGAGATTATATCCCTCTTCGGTATGTTCTGAATAAAGCCTGGCCTCTCCTCTGGCTTCCCTCTTATCATCCTCAGTGCATGCCTCCCATATCCACGGGAAATCATCCACCTCTTCAAATTCTCCTATATGAAACAGCGACGCCCGCTCGTCGCGCGTAAGCTTTTTCATATAGTCGATAAATTCGGACTTTCCTGCAGCCGGTCTTCCGAGTATAAAAAGGTTTCTGAAGATATTCATATCGTTCCTTTCTTCAAGATCGCCTGTTTCGGAAAAGCTCGTAGAGCGCCCCCATCGCATCCTCATATCTCTTGCTCAGCAAGACAGGATCCTTGATTTCAGGTTCGTTGAGAACCGTTACGAACGGGACATTCACCCCATCCGCATTTATGTAACCTGAGCTTCGGGACTTGGTCACAGCATCCCAGTCATCGGTCTTGTAGAACGCCTCCATCACCCTTTTGGTCGCCATGTGCGCCAATATGGAGTGCTTCTTCTTTTCCTCGTATCTGGCTATATTCCGCCGCCACGACTCCTCGTATGAAACCTTTATGTAGAGTATGGCCGATTTTTCCAAAATTTCTTTCGACAGCCTTTTGAAAGCCTGGGCATAGGCGTTTTCTCCGCCGCGTGAAAA
>JAAZCA010000025.1 GCA_012513515.1 Myxococcales bacterium
AGAAGCTAGAAGCGAGAGGTTAGAAGCTAGAAAAACCTCGCCTGTAAAAATATTGCTTCTCACTTCTAGGTTCTAGCTTCTTGATGTTTTGGTCTATGGTCAATCGTCCATGGTCGAAGTTATTGTTGCCTCTAGCTTTTCAGAGGTTCCTAAACTACTTTTAACTAACAACTAACTATCCTCTTGCACCGGCTAAAAGCCGGTATTACTCTCTTCAAAAATTGGAGGCACCAATGAAAAAAATGTTCCTTTCGATTCTCATCATCCTTGCCACAACACTCTCACAGGAGGCTATCGCCATGAGTTACCAGCCCGACTCAAATGCCCCGAGGTCAAGTGTCCCGGACGAGTATAAATGGGATACATCCGTTATATTTAAAAGCGACGCAGCTTGGAATGCTGCCTTTTCAAAGGTTATGAATTCCTTAGGCTCTCTGCAGAAATACAAGGGGAAACTCGACTCTCCTGAAAAACTTTCCAAGTGCCTTGATGAATTTTTCGACGCGAAGCTTCAGATGTCGCGCCTATCTCTATACGCCGAGCTGAAACTAGCCGAAGACAAAAACGTTGAAAAGTATCAGATCATGTTCCAAAAAACTTCCGACATGGCTACATCTTTCAACACGAAAACTTCATTCATAAAAGAAACGATTCTGCGCGCTGGCAACGAGGAGATGGAAAAAAACCTAGCCTTCGGCGAAATAAAAAAATACGTCCCCTACATAAAGGAGCTGAGGAGGCGCACCGACAGAATCCGCGGTGAGGAGACCGAGCAAATCCTCGCCATGAGCGGCGACAACCTATTCGCATCCAGCTGGCCAACATCCGATATCGAAATGATATTCAAGTCGATCATGAGGGATCTGCAATTCCCAAAGATAAAGGACGAGGGGGGAAAAGAGGTTCAACTAAACCTTTCCAACTATTCCAAGTTTCGAGCCTCCAAGGACAGAGTTGTTCGAAAGGCCGCCGTGGAAGCGTTTTTGGAATCGCTGAAAAAATATGAAAACATACTGGCCGCCACCCTCGCTGGGGAGGTAAAAAGGGATGTCTTCTTCGCCAAGGCCAGAAAATATGACCGCGCTGTCGACGCTTATCTTGATGCTGACGACATAGACGCCAAAGTGATGGACAACCTCATCGATACAGTAAACGAAAATCTAAAACCGTTGCATCGCTACGTTGAGCTGCGCGGGAAAATGCTCGGCATAAAAGACATCCACCTCTACGATCTTTACACTCCAATAGTCCAGAAGGCGGATGCAAGCATATCCTATGATGAAGGGGCCAACATGGTTGTTGAATCGCTCGCCCCCCTCGGAAAAGAATATACGGATGTAGTTGCCAAAGCCGTAAAACCAGGGAGTGGATGGATCGACGCATATCCAAACAAGGGAAAGGAAAGCGGAGCCTTTTCAACTTCTGCATGGGGAATTCATCCGTTTATAAAATTGAACTACCAGGAAAAAATAGATGACGTCTCAACGCTGACACACGAACTGGGCCACACTATGCACAGCTATCTCAATATGAATGTCCAGCCATTCGTCACATTCGGATACTCGACATTCACGGCTGAAATAGCCTCCACTTTCAATGAAAACCTGCTCACGGAATACCTTCTCGAAAAGTACGCCGACAACGACGAGATGCAACTTTACATACTCGGCAACCTGCTCGAGCAGATACGCACAACGATATACAGGCAAACTCTCTTCGCCGAATTCGAAAGAAAAATACACTCATTCGCGGAGGCGGGGATCCCGATAACCGCAGATCTGTTCAACAAAACCTATCTGGATCTGATCAAAAAATACTACGGCCCCAAATTCAGGATCGGAAAAGATGATGAGGTGGAGTGGGCGTTCATCCCTCACTTCTATTATAAGTTTTACGTCTTCTCGTACGCGACTGGGCTTTCCAGTGGAATAGCGCTCTCTCAGAAGGTTCTATCAGAAGGCGAAAACGCCAGAATAAAATACATCGAGATGCTCGAAGCTCCAAGCACCTCACAGCCAATTGAAATTCTGAAAAAAGCGGGAGCCGATCTCACGAAGCCGCAGGCGATAGAGGCCGCCTTAAATCTTATGGACGAAACGATCACCAGGATAGAAAAAATCCTAGCAAAAAAGAATAAAAGTTGAAAGTTCCGTCAGGAGGACTTTGAGGCACAGAATGAAAGGACTTTCTTCACTCCGTCGTTAAACGCGCTGGTGAATTGAACTCCGAAGCTGGCATCGGTATCGGTTCTCTCCAGATGCCTGACCCTTCCCATCATCGAAAGATCCCCCTCCGACCCGTTCATATTAAACATCACCTCGACCGGAGATGAACTGGAAAAGTCGTTGCTCTCAGCTATTACAAACAGCCCCCCTGTGCTCATATTCTTTATCGTTGCCGGAATAAGCCTTCCGAGGTGGCGGATGGTCGCAGGGATCTGTGTAGAAAACCTAGGATGTCTTCTCTTATCGGACATAGCGGCAATATATCCACAAGCGATCTCTCATGCAACGGTAAATAAAAGGCAGCTTGACCGGATAGGCGCCATAATATATCGCTTTTGGCATGACAGAGCTGGTGGACATAGATTTTTCGGTTGAAGAGGATGCTCTGATACAAGGGCTCCTCGATGCGCGCAACAAAAACGTGGAGGTAATCGCCTTCGGGATATTCTATTCCGGCGTTTTAGCGGATATAGACGTGGACCACGGCATAATAACTATAACCGATGGCGAAGATAGGGCCGTAATAGAGATAGAACGCGTCGAATCATTTTCCATAGTGATGCCATGAAAAAACTCCTCGGAATATTTTCTATAATTCTAGTTATGACAGCCTCATTTATCGCTGGTGGGCGGGAGCAGGCGGTTTATCCACTGGAAGGCATTCCCTTCGAAATAACGATAATAGGGACGAGGTATTATACGGACGTATCGCCGGTCATCAATGGACTCAAAAGATCCCCTTCGGCAAAAAATCTGACTGCCAGCTCAGAAACTCAGGGCAATATAGTGTATATCGGCAGTTATTTGGGAACTCCGGAGGCCCTTTTATCAGACCTAAGGGGACTGGCGGCTGACAGGTTCGGACTCGAAAGCCGGCAGGGAAAAGATGGCAGATGGATTTTTACGCTTAAAAAAAGCCCCCCTATAATGCCAATTGCGCCAGCTTCTAACGGTTATAGGCAAGATATATCCGGCGAATAACAATTGAACTGACCTATTTTGATTCTTTGTAGAATCCTGCTAATAAAATTATTTTTCTTTTTTATCAAATAGTTAAGCTCAAGTTTCCGCATTATCCGAATCATCTTGCACGCTTTGTGCATAGGGGTAAATTTTACCTACCCGCCAAAATTCTCCTTTGATCTCAACGAGTTTGATGAGATCATCCGCATATAATGAGATTTGCTCGGGAGGCGATCTCTTAAAAAGTAGCGTGGCATGGTTCCGACATTCAATTTCTCCACTTAAAGCGAGAACGGGGCCTTCAAATGTTACTAAATTTCAAGACAAGATTATCTATATTTTCAGTTCGAAGTCCCAGCGCCGGGTCAAAGAGCAGCCTCTTCTTTAAATTCCTTTCAAATCAAATAGTTTTGAACACCAGCGATGGGTTTCGCTCGCGCTGGAGATCTTACTCATTCCTTTCTATCTTTGAAAGTAATTGAAAATAAAGGGTATTTAATGAGGGATAGGGGGTGGCAGATGCCTGAAAATCACACGCTGATGGTTGAAAAAGGTTTCATGACGAGACTTAGGAACCTGATCTGCTGCTCAGAGGGGATGGGGACCTGCGACGGAGGCGAATTTTGTTCAAGCAATCCTGCAGACTGGCCGACCATAACAAACGGCCACATAATGGTCTCCCTCTCACAGCCGGAAAATAAAAGGTCCATCCCCGGGATCGACCAATTCAGGGACAAATACACCAAATGGAACCGGGATAATGACTGCATAAGCCTTCTGGCGACATTCGAAGGACTCTCAAAAGGGCTGACGCTATTTAGCACAGGGGGCTCTTTAAGTGAAAAACTTTTGGCAACCGACGAGGGCACGCATGGCAATAAAAATCAGGCGACCTCGAATGCTGTCGAACTCGCTTTAAGAAAGAGATGTTCTATATTCTATGACAAAGACGAGGCAGGCGTCGAGCAATTCAACCCGGCCAGGGCTGAAGATCTGAAGAAAATAAATGAATTCCTGGCAGCCACGTCAAACCTAAATCTAAACGATGACGGCAATGGATTTCATTGGAATGAGATATTCAAGGGAGGGGGGATACTCTCTGCAGGATCGTTTTTAATATGGCTCTTGTACAAAATATTTCGATTCGGGAAAAAGGGTAAAGGACATCTGAACGAATCCAGATTCATAATACGCGGCATAGGTGACGGAATAAACAGCCTAGCCTCAGCAATAAAATATCTCTTCGGCACATCGCTCCCAAACCTCGGGAAGGCCCTCCATTATGCAGCATCGTTTAAGTGGGTAAAAGGCGAAAAACCTCCGGAGAATTTAAAGGCGCCTGAGTCGGATACCGCTGAGGGTCTGATTCAGGATGAGATGGCTCCTGCGCCAAGGGAGGGGGTGGATGTAAAGCCGCATCCGGACGTGGTTCTTGCACAACTCTACGCATTGATTGGAAGCGAACACCACGCCATGGAAGGAAGAAAATTCGCGGCGTTAACCGATGACGGAAAAAAATACCTTGCTGCTGTCGCGATCAGGCACTGGAGCACCGAATCGGAAAGCAGGAGACAGATATTCGCCGAAGAGGACGACCGACTGACAGAAGGAAAACTGCCCAACGACTTTCTATTCAAAATCGTGCGTCACTACCTGAAAAAAGACGCTAATATCAGTATACTTGATGCCTCAGCCAGGGTGTGGGCAGAGCAGATGGAGACCCCTCATGGCGAAAGAAGTGAATTGCCGATGGCTTCGGAATTCACCCCCACTCTCATCGCTATAAAGAGGCAGCTTTTGAATGATGCTCATTTTCAAAACGCCGGTACCGGGACGCGCGAATACATAGCAATGCTTGCAAAGGCAGAATGGGACGTCCTGCCGGACGAGGCGAAGCGATCCTTTATCACCGTCAATGATACACCTGAAACCGGAATTCTGCCTCAACAGTTCGTAAGGGCGTTTAGGAAAAAAATAGCCAGAAGGATGAATAACATAAATCTCAAGTCCGAACTCAGGCAAGAATTGGCAGTCAACATACCATCGGCGCTTGAATGCCAATTCAACGTTCTGGACAAACGACTTTCCAGCCTTATCAGGGCGTGGAGAAAATTGCCCGATGAAATAAAGAGATCTTTTGAAGCGGTTTCGCATCAAAGGATTGGAGCATCCGGAATACCGCTGTATTTTATCGAGTATATCTTCAAGATCATCGGCATCGGACATTTAGCGATGGTACAATCTCTCCCGAATGAAAACGAGTGGAAGCTGGAGGTATTTCCCAACCTCTCGTATCAATCGTATAGCCTCTCTGACGCGATGGAAAATATAGCGACGCTGGATAAAAATTTGAGGATGTATCCGGAGCTGCTCAAAGTTAGAGCCAAGTCCATCATAGATGCATGGGTGCTTCTTGAAGGTGAAGTGCGACAGACGTTCGTCAACGAGGATGATACTCAGGAAATGAGAATAAGCACACTTCTCAAAGAAGAACTCAACCTAGTGCCAAAGAACTTTACAGCACTCATTCATAAATTCAGCTTGGAAACAGCGATTTTTCCGCGATCACCCATCAAGAAGGGGAGCGGAGGACAGGGGGGAGGGAGCTCAGCAAAAGCATCGCCGGCAGGAGAGGAAGTACAAGGCAATGATGAACAAAATTTTACGAATACCACCGCGGCAATGGTTGCGATGCGGGCTGTAATGGAAGGAAGGAATAGTCACGTCGCCGGACAAGGGTCGAGCCAAACCGCTTTCGTACAATCCAAATACATAGCGTCCATAAAATCGGCAGGGACGACTTGGATGCAGCAGGCAAACCCCGTAATGGGAACAGCGGCGCTCTTCGCACCAACTCTTCAGCCCAGGCCTTTGCAGATGATGCCGCAGTTGCAGCCGACCACGATCATTATTCGCTGACAGCCCTGAGCTGTTTTTTGAAGACAAGGCGCATTCGCATAAATGTTTTGAAGTATCCCCCGTCTCGAAAATCAGGAAAGGCCCAGGGGTGGGCTACCCACCCCTTGTTGTACCACAGCAGAAAATCTGCCCAGACGCCTTCGGCGACTGGAATTTTATGACCGCCATCCTTGCCAGTCATGAGGACGACCTTGTTGGCGTCTATATATCCGGGGTCTATATTCACCCTGCGCCTTCCTCCGCTCAGATAGAACGCTTCAACTCCGGAAGCCTTCTCCTTGAACCAAGTCGAACTCTCGGGGGGCAGAATATTTGAAAAAGAGACGAAGCATCTTTTCAAACCGGTCCCCATCTCATTCTCATAGTAAGATGTGTGATCGAATTCCCTCCATGGGCCAACGACATCTCTGGCTCCGAAAAACCGCTCTAGCTTAGAAAGGACTTCATCCAAAAGATCGATCTCCGAAGTTATGATTCCGACTATGGGCTTAATTGACGGCTTCATCTTTTATTTTCCTTGTTATATTTCGATTTCATCTTTACTACTGCATCGAAGGCATCAGCAAAGAGCCTCGGGCTGATTCCGAACTCCTTTTCTATTCTCTGTGCGATCCCCGTCGAAAGCCTATCCTGTTTTTTCTCATCTGCCGTGTTCTTCCTCAAAACTCCGTCTCTCAAAAAAATAATCCCGTCACCAGTTTGAACTGATATGCTTATGTGACGCATCATCGCCCACTCAAATGAATCTATCCATTTTTTTAAAAACAAGGATTCCTCTACAGCGACATCTTTAAGTTTGTATCTGACACGCCTCTTTTCCGCTGACTCCGTAACGAGTAAAAGCTGGCTTGTTTCACCCAGTCGCTCAAGAAATATTTTCCCCGAACGGCCGCTTTGAGACGCGTAACCTGTCTTTGGAACCCTTACAGGGGCTTCCATAAGATAGCCTGGATCAACTAGGTAGCGATCAGAGCCTAGCGATACTATCAATGCACAATGGGTATCAGGGCCATACGACCTGTCGCAAAAGACTCGTATAGTTTCATATCCCAAGCCGGTCAGAATCTGATCGAAAAAATAGGTGAGAGAAAAACACGTTCCTCCGGCCCCATATTCCATATGTTCGGCAAGAACTATATCCGGCATCCTGGGCCGCAATTCCGGGTCGGAAACCTCTGCAAATCTGGCTATTTTCGTAAGGTTTTCATAAGGCATCCTGTGAAATAATCTCGCCAGAAACTTGAGCCCCTCAAGGTCGGGACGAACCCCCCTTGCACCGGTAAGCTTTAGAAAATCCCTTACAACATCGGCATAATGCATAATTGACGCCTATCCGAAAATAAATGATCATGCAACTATGGTGGATATCGTATCGTTCGTCAGAAATTCCGACTATGACCTCCCGGGCCTTATAGAATCCCTAAGGAGATCCGTGAAATTATGCGGTTTCAACCTAGCCGATGTCGCCGGGAAAAAGGTGTTGCTAAAACCAAATCTGCTCGGAGCTTATCCGCCGGAACGAGGGATCACAACCAATCCGGATTTCGTATGCGCCGCAGCTATAGTTTTCCGTGAAGCAGGAGCGATTGTAAGCATCGGAGACAGCCCCAATGGAATATTCGATATAGATACCTGCTGGGAGAGATCCGGGCTGCGCGAGGCCTGCAAAAAAAGCGGCGCTCGCGAAATTCATTTCGAATCATGCGGAAGCACAAAGGTTGGAACTCTCAATATATCCAAAGCCATCTTTGATGCCGACTTCGTCATCAATCTTCCCAAATTTAAAACTCATAGTCTCACCATGATGACTCTTGCCGTAAAAAATCTGTTCGGATGTGTCTGCGGAGTTCAAAAAGCGCGGCTTCATAAAAAACATTTCAGACATGGAGAGTTCGCAAATCTGATCGTAAGAATAGCCAATGCAGTAAAACCTGCTTTGACTATCATAGACGGAATAACGGCGATGGATGAAAACGGTCCCTCGAGCGGACGCCTGCTGAACCTTTCGCTTATAGCGGCTTCGACGAATATGCATCTTCTAGATGAACGATGTTCAAGGCTTGTCGGCATAGATCCGCTAGAAGTGCCTACACTTCAAGAAGCGTTCAAACTGGGGTTGTGGAAACCTGATTCTTCGTGCGAAATAGTCGGCGATGATATGGAAGAAATACGAAGGATAGAGTTCAGGCGCCCAGCTACATTCAAGAGAAAAATATTCAGGTTCAGGTTTTTCAAACTACTTGAACATCTGATTTGGTCCAACCTCTCCAGTCAGCCGGAGATATCCGATGAAAAGTGTAAAATATGTATGTTTTGTGTCAGGGCATGTCCGGTCGAAGCTATTAAAATCCCCTCTGGCGCAAAGAAGCCGGACATAGATGAAAAAGAGTGCATACAGTGCATGTGCTGTCATGAGGTGTGTCCACATGCAGCCATCGACCTGAAGGAGAGCCTTCTGATCAGGCTGGGCAGATGGTATCATGGGCTCACCAAGGGGGCCGGAAAATCGAAGTGCGACGAAAATTAAAATTGCGTTGGATCAATTCGCAATATTGACTTGACCCTCCCATGCTGATAGCAATCCGGACCATGATATCAATGGCTCACAACTGGGACAGTTTTCTTTATCAGTTCATCGTCGGAGGGATCGTCCTTCTCGCCGGGATAGTTATCCCAATAATCAAGAAAGACGTGAAGCTCTCAAACAGGGATGACCAGCTTACTATAGCTGCCATTTTAGGGGGCACCGCCCTTTTCTTTCTCTTTTATCTAGCCTGGCAATTCTATGCCATCAAAGGCGTCTGAGGTCCCTACAATGATCATGAACACAATCGTGGGTACGAAACTGGATTACACCATAATAATTTTTTATTTTGTGGCTATATTCGGCTTCGGATCGATCTTCGCAAAATTCACCAAATCAACGAAGGATTTTTTCTACGGCAACCACAGGTTCTCGTGGTGGTTAGTGGCCTTCTCTTGCGTAGCATCTACCGTAGGTTCATACAGCTTTATCAAATATTCAGCTGCGGGTTACAGTTATGGTTTGTCATCCTCAATGGCCTATCTCAACGATTGGCCGATACTCGGGCTATTCCTCTTCACCTGGTTCCCGATAATATATTTCTCAAACGTGGCATCTGTTCCGGAATACTTTGAAAGAAGGTTCGACACTAAGACCAGACTGATGGCGCTGCTCGTGCTGATGATCTACATGGTAGGTTACGTTGGAATAAACCTCTATACCATGGGCGTCGCATTAAACGCGATGGTAGGTACGGACATCTTTTGGTCGGCGGTAGTTGTTGCCGTCGTCTGCACATTGTATGTCGCCGCGGGAGGACAGGCAGCCGTTATAATGACCGACCTTCTTCAGGGAATACTGCTTTCGGGGGCCGGCTTAGTGCTTTTTGCGCTGGGAATAGTGGCCCTCGGAGGATGGGAACAGTTCTGGTCGCTGTTGCCGGAAGCCTGGAGGCTCCCCTTCGCTCATTTCAACAAGCCTCACGATTTTAACTTCGTTGGTGTATTCTGGCAGGATGGGATGGCGAACAACATCGCAGTGTACTTCATGAATCAGGGTTTCATACTGAGATTCCTATCGCTCAAGAGCGTCCGCGAGGGAAAGAAAACCCTGATTGTCGTGTTGTTCGTACTTATGCCGCTGGCTGCAATCGCGGCGGCAAATGCGGGATGGCTAGGAAAGGCCTTCGTGGGCGCAGGAATCCTGCCCGCCGACGCGGAGGCAAACAAGATATTCGTCACCGTTGCGGACAAGGTCTGCGTCCCTGGTCTTTTCGGTCTGATCATGGCAGCTCTTGTTGCTGCGCTGATGTCGACGATAGATACGCTTATAAATGCGATATCCGTGGTCTTCGTCAATGACCTGTACCGCCCGTATCTGATGAAGAAAAAGAGCGATCATCATTATCTGACTACAGCGAGAATCGTGTCCCTTATCGCAGGCCTGACGGGAATAATACTGGTTCCTGTATTCGCGTCATTTAAATCCATCTATCTCGCCCACGCAACCTTTATAGCGACCGTCACCCCGCCGATGGCAACCGCCATATTCCTTGGTGCATTCTGGAAGAGATTCACGCCTGCGGCTGCATTTTGGTCCCTGCTCGGCGGCTCGATCGCCGTAACGATTTCAATATGGTATCCCCAGATCATCGCACCGTTTTCACACGGAACGGATCCGACAGGCGGATATCAATACATGCGCGCCGCATTCGGCATGTTCGCATCCGTAGTCATAGGAATCATCGTAACATTCTTCACAAAACCCAGAGAATCCTCTGAAATAGAAGGGCTGGTTGTAGGAACGATATCGAAGGCCAAGGAACTCTTCAAAGGCGGAAAAATAAATGAATCGAGATGGAAGCCTGCGTACGGAGTTTTAAAAATAGTGCCTGGCGAAAGAGTTTTAAAACTCCACAGGGGCGCTATGTCGAGACTTAGCTCCGCTGCTGGCGATCTCCTATACGTCTGCGATTCGCGTGGCTGGTTGGGCGGGCTCAGATCGGTTCATGCAAATGCTATGGAACCGCACGATGGCGACCCAAATGAAATAATGATCAGTCAGGATCTGATAGACGAGGGAGGCCTCAGACCTCAGAGAAGGCATAAAGTCGAACTGATAATGTAGGGGGTAAATTGAAGCCTACCCACCTCGCCCTGTTTTTATTGACAGCAATATTATTCGCATCCGCCTCGTCCGAGGCCTACAAGAGCCCTTTGAACATCAGGGAGTGTAAAATATCCGATATCGAATTCGATGACGGAGATTCGTTTTCCTGCGCCGGAGAACAGTTCAGAATTCTGGGAGTCGACACCCCCGAGACCAAACATGAAGATCATGGAATAAAAAAAGATCAGCCGTATGGAAAGAGGGCGGCGAATTTTACAAAGCGGGCGTTAAAAAAAGCCAAACGTATTATTTTGATTGGAGAGATGAAGGACAAATACGGCAGAAGGCTCGCACACGCGATACTCGACGGAGAACTCCTTTCGGTAAAGCTGATAAAAGCGGGGCTTGGCATGGAGACGATAAACCAGCATGGCGATACTCACATGCCGGAATTTGCGGTACAGATACTCGAGGCCGCTGCAGCCTCCCCTGAGCCAAAATTCGAAAACCCGTCAAAATGGCGAAAGAAAAATCAGACGAAGCAAGAAAAATCTCGATAAGAATAGAAAATAGTCTTTTAAAAGCCTATTTCGTCAAGAGCTTCAAGGCCTCCCTGTATTTTTCAGCCGTCTTTGCAACTACATCCGCCGGAAGTTCAGGCGCAGGCGGTTTTTTATCCCATCCGGAATTTGTCAGCCAATCCCTGACGAACTGTTTATCGAAGGAAGGCTGGGATATACCTGCTCTATAAGATGCCGCGGGCCAGAACCTGGATGAATCAGGGGTCAGCATTTCATCTATTATGATGAGTTCGTCATCCAGAATTCCAAATTCGAACTTGGTATCCGCTATGATGATTCCCCGCTTCATCGCATACTTCACGGAATCATCATAAACTCTTATCGATATATCCCTCACCTTTTCCGCAATATTTTTTCCAACCAAGTCTGCCATCTTCTCGAATGAAATATTTTCATCATGAAGCCCCACGTCAGCCTTTGTCGACGGGGTGAATATCGTTTCAGGGAGCTTTGAGGAGTCTATCAAACCGGCCGGAAGTTTTATGCCACAAACGGTCTGGCTATTTTGATATTCTTTAAGACCGCTGCCAGAGAGATATCCGCGAACGATCGCCTCCACTGGAAGCGGCACGGCCTTTTTAACCACCATCGAACGGGATTCGATCGATTTGCAAAGTTCGGAATCTGCAACATAATTGCCGAGAGGGTTCTTACTGATATGATTTGGAATAATGTTTTCGGTGCGCTTGAACCAGAACTTCGCCATCTGGGTCAGCACTTCTCCCTTGCCGGGAATAGGAGTCGGTATAACCACATCGAAGGCGGATATTCTGTCAGTGGTGACAATCAGAAGTTCATCGCCGAGATCGTAAATATCCCTCACCTTACCGCGGGCCTTCAGCTTCAATCCCGGAATATTCGTTTCTGAAAGTTGTCTTGTCATTCAAATCACCTTAAGTAACCTCTGAAAAATCAGCAAATTCATGGCTCCTCTAAAAACTATGCGCTTGTCATCCCCGCAACGACCGTGACTGGGAAAAACAGAAGCTAGAAGCGAGAGGCTAGAAGCTAGAAAAACCTCGCCTGTAGAAATCTCGCTTCTCACTTCTAGATTCTA
>JAAZCA010000026.1 GCA_012513515.1 Myxococcales bacterium
GCATGGCTGCGGATGCGGTTGCAGGTGACTCTTCAGTCTAACTAACTGAAAATTAACGTTAAATTGGTCGGGCTGCAACTTTGCCCTCGGCATCCCTTCCGGCGTCGGCTCCCAGATCGCGGGCGGGGTGAAAAATGTGAAAAATGTTAGCAACTTAAATTCATAAAGGCCGACAAAGGGGCAGGAAATTAAGAAGTCTAACTAGGGGCTGGTCATGATCATCCATTTCAAAAAGATCGCTCTGTCGTCCTCAGTTTTTTCACTATCATTTCAAAAATTTAAAAGAAAATTCCATTGTAATATTTTTTTGAGTGGGCATCCTGCGCGCGCTTCGCTTATGCGACATGCGCTTTGATTTTTTAATTGTTCCCTGAGGGGATCTCATCAAAGGGAGGTTGGAGAGATGGTTGGAGCGATTACTGGCGGATGGCGCTTAATGTCAGGTATGAATTTTCAAACTCTGAGCAGTTTTCACAATCCGCTACAGGCCTATACGTATAATCCGGGCAAGGGGCTTTACCTCCCTCGCGAGATCAGGGATCCATTTCTCGCTCAGCCAGGCATGTCTCCGATCATGTCCGCATTTATGAGCGACCAAGGCATTCGGACGACTTCGGACTTTGATCCGCACACCGTGCGGGTGACGGATGCTGGGAAGAATGTGCTATTCGATCCTCTTGAAGCAAGGTATGTATCCGATAGTGGTCGCACTGTTTCGCGAGAATCCCTCAAACATTCGGATGATGATCCGTACGCCACGTGGGTGACGGATGCCATGGGGAAGGTGTCATCCGATCCTGACGCCGCTGGGGAGGAGTTCAAGCGGATACGTATCAATATGGAGACCAATGACCGAGGAGTCGGCGGCGCTTTATATGGGATGGCCTCCTTTGGCGAGGCGATATGGGGACAAGTCGATGAAGGGACTTTCGCGGCATTAAGAAATGTGAGGCTGGCGGCCGATGAAGAAAAAGACGAAACTACCCTCGCCAGAGAGCTTCTGATCCGCTCAGTTGCAAGCGCTAAAGTCGGCAATGATGAAGCCGCGCTTAACACGTTGCGGTTTGCAGTGGATAGTGAGGAGATGAAAAGTTCCGTTCCGCTGCAAATAACGAGTATGGTCATGTACGCCAACGTTCTCGTCAACCAAGGTTTTAAATACACCGGCGCGAAGAGAAACGAGGCACTGGAGTATCTCGGGGAGTTGATGAATGAAACGATTCCGGAGACTATACGGGAGGCAAAAGATGATTCATACGTCGCCGAGACGATGGAGTCCACGCTTCCGGATCTCTATGTTTATATAGCTGATTACTTTCTCGCACAGCACAGGCCGCTGGACGCGATGAACATCATCAATACCCTGAAAGAATATTATCCGGAACACCCGAAGACGCTGGCTCTTTTTGAGAACCCTTCCCCTGTGACGGGAGATGGCCCGAGCACGAAGGTAAGAACTCCGTTGCAGAACTTGATTGCAAGCCAGACTAGAGATCCCGAGGAGTCAGACCAGTCCTTCAATCACATTATTGCGGGCGCAGCAGAATTTTTGAGGACCTCCTCATTTGAAAACAACGTGGCTTATTGGAAGTCCGCGCTTTGCGGTGCCATACCGGCGTCGATAGCTGGCGCTGTGTACGGTTTCTTTTCAAATGGTTCGTTTTCCGCCGCCCTCATGGGCGCGGGACTGGGCGCTACGCTTTCCGTTGCCGCTTCAAAGATAAAGCGTGGAGCGACTTCTGAAGAGACGAGGCAGGCCTTCATTACCGGATACTCCGACACCAATCTCGGCCAGGTTGCATTTTCTGAAACGATGAAGCTTCTTGCCACCTATGCGTTTTTTGGTGGTGCGCTTCCCCTGCTTAATTTTATGCCGGATTTTACCTTGGCAGCCAGCGGAAATTTTACGGGTCAGCTGTACGGGCCGGGCAGCGTCTTGTCGTATTTTGTGAGCTCTGCGACGGAAAGGATGAATCAGCTTGTCACCTCGATTTCGGATACCAACTTTACCGACGGCTTCATGAATTTTTGGGATGGATGGAGAGCTACCAGCCCGTTCGCACAGGCGTTGCATAATGGCCTGACGCTTCCATTTCGACCATCCACGGATATAGTGGAGATGCTTTTTCAGCGTTACTCGACCTGGGACAAGGCCGTTGAATTCTACAAGACACTTCCATCTGATGGATTGGCTGGCGCAGCTATCTCGGCGGCGTCGGCGGCGCTTGCTTCCTACGTGGGAGCGTCTGGCCTATATGCCATTTTCAGTATGAATCCTACCCTTGCCGCCTTCATGAAGGACAAGCTGCCAAAGAACATAGACAGAAAACTTTTCCTAGGAGCCTATCTTGGGACCGTTGCGGGCATGGTCGCCTCGGGTTTTAATCCTCTTTCCGCATCCATTTTCACTCTGTTTTGTTATGCGGTTCAGTACCGCCATCACGTTCAGAGCGGGGGCGACTGGAGGATATACAAAAAGGATGTTTTTAGGGGCCTGGATCTTTCAAAATTTATGAGGGCAGGTGCAATTCAGCTCTTATATATCGGACCCGGGAATGCGATAAAGCCGAATATCCCCAAGATCGACTGGATGGCCTCCACTTTCCCCGAGATAACGAATTACCTCTTGGCAAACGTCGAGGCGCATATGGGGATGGTCCCGTTTCTCGCGGCGCTAGGCGTTTTCCACGCGGCGTTTACTGGTCTCAACATCCGGCAGACCCTCCTGGCGAAATATGCAAAGGCATATACCTACGAGATCCCGGCAAACGTTTTGAAATTGAGCTTGGGATGGACATCGCTCGCCGGCAACGTCGCAGGAACGGCGATAAAGGAGTTTGGGATCGGGGCGAGCGTCACAGCGAGCTTCAGGGAGGCAGGAAATTCTCCGATTCAGCTGGATGCTGTTATGGGCAACCTGAAGAAGATAGGTCTGGAGCGTAAAAATTTGGAGGCCGCAGTGCCTGAAGGGCTCGCCTCGCCATTCGTCAAACTGTATGAACGGATGGCAGCCGAAGCCCTTGAAACGGAGAGGCAAGGAACCCTTGCGGCAAGATCAGGCGACGGAGCCAGATTCTTAAAGGATAACTATGCGATGCTTCCATTTCAGGAAAAGCTGATCAAGCTTACATCAAATTATTATGTAAGGTCCGATAGGTCGCCTTTCATACCTCCTCGTCCTGCCTCCAGTGAATACAACGATGTCGTCTTTAGGGCGCTGGTTACCACCGAGACTCCTGGCGAAGTGGTTGACGAATATCTTTCGAGATTGCGCATCATTCTTACGGACTTGGATCCGGCGCTCGCCGATGTGCGCCACAACCTTTTGGTCGCTACAATTTGTGCTGTAGCAGGAGCGGCACATGGCGACAGGATAAAAGGCTTTTTGGATAGCGAAGATGTCTGGTTGGTCATGCAGAGCTATGGACTCATTGCTCTCTACGAGAAGGTTGCTGAAAAACGGGGAACGTATGACAGTGAGGCATGGAAGGCTTTGAGAATATTGCCAGGCAGTTCGAGGGGATTTATCGCCAAGCATTTCAGAAAACCGGTGCTTTCTCAGGAAGATAAATTCTATAATGCCGCTACAGTGCCAGGGAGGAGTTTCCCGTTCAGCGGCGTCGTCACTGGCAATTCGGTGGTTCAAAACGGGTCGCCACTCTTTGCTTTCTTGCTTTCCGCCATACAGGGGGATCCCGCATTTGAAACCAAGGCCGATCCCACGTTTTTCAAAGGCACGCTGTACAAAATTTTGATGGGGAATCCTGCCAAAGCTGAAATGGGCATGGAACAGTACAGAGTTGAATATCTGTTACCCCTGCTTTCAGGGGTATTGAACTCTGCCTCGAAGCTGAACGATTCCAGATTTGACATACGCCATAATCTGTTGACGACTATATGGCTGGCTTCGAATGGCCCTCATTCTGAACTTCTAAAAAAGTGGATTGAGGAACACAAGCATCTGTACAATGCCCACGGCATCTACGGGGAACCGAAGATAGGCTCCAAGGTAGTCGCCCTGCCAAGGAGCCGGAGCTTGAAGGAAAGGCGGCTTATCAATGCCCTATTTAAGCAGTACCTCGTCAATTCGACAAATTCAGCGGACGGCAAGGTGCGGTACAATATGCCTCCAAAGGCTGGGCCTATGAGGTGGAGCAGCCTCGAGTCTCTCAAATAATCTACGGAGCGATGTCGCCGTTGTTCTATAGGAGAGGCGTTTCGGGGCGGCGTATTTGACAAATCAATCGGTTTTCAAGAGGCAGGCGGTCGATTGGCCGGCCTGCCTTTTTATGCCTTTCATGGGTTGCTAAGCATCTCCGCTTCTGTTAGCCTCCACGAAATTTTTCGAGAGTTTAAAAGGGAGATACGAAATGTCTAAGGCGCTTTCCAAGGAGTTTATACGCAGGAGAAGAATCAACTGGCTTTCATTGGCCTTTCTTTACGGTTCCTTTTACGCCTTGAGGTACAACCTGTCGCTGGCAAACAAATCGATCTGCGACGAGTACGGGTTTAGCAACGCCCAGTTCGGCCTTATTATCACGGCGACCTACGTGGCATACGCCATAGGACAGTTTGTGAATGGCCCGATCGTGGATCGCTTCGGCGGCAAGAAGATGATGCTCTTCGGCGCAGCCGGAACGATAATAGCCAACATCCTTTTCGGCATAAGCGCGTACACCGGCGTGCTGAACCTGTTCGTCGCTGTTTGGGTGTTAAATGGTTATATGCAGGCATACGGTTCTCCCGGAAATTTGAAGGTCAACGGAAGCTGGTTCGATACCAAAGAGCGCGGCCTCTTCGCTGGAATTTTTACCGCTGTCGTTTACTGCGGAAGACTTGCCATCATGATATTCGGGCCCCTCATCATAGCCAAATATCATTGGAAATGGGTCTTCATAGCGCCGGCGCTCGTAACAGTTCTAGTCTCTCTAGTCGTCTTGTTTTTTGTGAAGGAGACGCCTAAAGAGGCCGGCTTCGACGATATTGATTTTGCTCAGAGCAAGGTAGAAGAGGGGTCGCACGTAGGCTTTCTCACTTCTCTCAAGATAGTTCTTTCCAATAAATATATGTGGATAATGGGTTTCGCATATCTTTCGACGGGGGTCGTCAGAAATGGGCTCGAGCAGTGGTTTCCGAAATACCTGCAGGAAGTTCACAATATCATGCCGGGCTCCGTAAAATTTGGCGCGCAGGCGGTGCTGATGCCGATAGCCGCACTCTCTGGTGCGATAGTGGCCGGCTGGATTTCAGACAGGCTTTTTGCTGCCAGAAGAGGTCCGATAGTTGCGATCATGTATTTCGCGCAGGCGATTTTACTTTTGCTTTTCATCTTCGCAATAAATCCGCTTTGGTGTGGCATCCTTCTCATAATACTTTCATTCATGTTCAGTGGGCCGCATTCGATCGTAGGCAGCGCCGTGGCGATGGACTTCGGCGGCAGGGAGGCTACCGCTACCGCGCACGGCTTCGTCGATGCCATGCAGTACGTTGGCGCATCGCTCGTCGGCGTAGTCATGGGAAAGATAATAGATATTTTCGGTTGGAAGGGCTGGGGTCCGAGCCTCATAGCCTTCGCGGTTATGGGAGGACTCCTCATGTGCCTCGTATGGAACGTAAAGGGCGATCAAGTTGCCTGTAAAACAAGGGGAAAAAACTAAGCAACTTCCTGCGTTACAAAGCGATAAATCTGCGGGAATTGAGTTTGAGCATTGCTCGTGTGTTGTCGGTCCATCTTAAACAAAGGATGTTAGCATGAACAGGCAGATCACGAAGGAAGGTATCTTAGACTCATTTGCTTACAGAACGTATAAAGAAATTTTTGAGAGGAACGGTGTCCAAACTATAGATCCATACAGCTTCGATTCTTTTTCCAACGAGCTTTCAAATCATCCCCCGATATTTATGATTCAGACTCAAGGGCATATGCCTAGAGTCAACTACATGGGCGCGAACAGCTCGCTAAGTCCTGCCGAGCGAGGTTGGGTTTCCTCAGGTACAGATACGGGAGGGCAAACCTTTTATGTGCTGGACGAGGCTATGGCGCTTGCGAAACTTGGGCACAGTATAGTGATCATAGCGCAGAGGTTCGACGACGGTCCTGCGTATCTCAATTGGTTCCAGCATAAAAGCGGCGGGAAGGTGGAGATAGTGAGGGTGCCGGCCGGTGGCATACAGGCGGGGGATCACGGAAAGCCTGTAAAAAGCCGGTATGAATTTGTCAGGAAAGAAGATCTGTATCCCAATCTGTATGGGACATCTGTCGATGTTTCAGCAATAGCCCTCCTCAGAGGGGCGTACGGTTTCATAGGAGGGTATGCCGACGGTGGGGTTGTAGCGGTTGCAGCGGGCCAGGCGCTTGGAAGACCGTCCATTTTCATTGCTCACTCGATGGGGCTGAGAAAACTTTCTCTTTCCGGAAGAGATGTAAGAGATCCGAATTCTTACTACGAATCAAAATTGTGGTTCGGTCCGAGGCTTCACGCGGAAAGGGCTTCGTTTTTAGGCGCCGATTTCGTGGTTGCCAACACTCCAGATGAAAACCGTGCTTACGCCGAGCTGTACGGAATAGATGTGCCGAATTCGCGGATGCTTCCTCCGGGCGTGAATCGAGCATTTT
Organism: Myxococcales bacterium; assembly: GCA_012513515.1. NCBI lineage: Bacteria > Pseudomonadati > Myxococcota > Myxococcia > Myxococcales > Myxococcales bacterium. Next base: position 6,617 of record JAAZCA010000026.1, read on the forward strand.
TCATAGACGAGTGTGATGAGCACGAGTGCTATCGCACGGCCGCGGCGCAGAAGGTCTCTGCGCACGATCTCAAAAGAGACAGATATTTCATGAGCTGGGGAAGGATTGCCCACGATAAAAATCTCGCAGGCCAAGTTCGAATACTCGGCGAACTCAAGGGAATGTATCCAGAAGAATATAAAGATGTGAAGCTCCTAATGATAGGTGGGAATCCTGAGAATCCAACTGAAGAGGAAAGGGCCGAGATTCAGAAGGTGTGCGATGTGGCGGGTGAGTACGGGCTTGAAGTCAGCGCGAAAGGCGATATCGTCAGAATAGGAAATCTCGATTCCAGCGTCATAGCGCTTCTAGCTAAGGATGCCATCGCCTATCTCGGAACGCAATTTCATGAGCCGTTTGGAATGGCCCCCGCCGAGATGCTTGCTGTCGGAGGAAAAGGATTCGTCGTTGTGCCTGAGGTATCTGGGTTTGCCAAGTGGATTAGAGCAAACGGCTTAGGTGATTCGGTTTCTATAATCGATCTCGGAACTAAAAGCGCCTCGCAGCAATTCGATATCGAGGCTTACAAAATAGCTGCGGAGAAGATCCATTTGTTTAGGAAGCACCCCGATCTGAAAAAACGAATCGAAAGGGGCGCCAAATTCGCCGATGAGAATCTTAGATGGGAGAGGTTGGCTAGGACGAAGCTAGGCGTACTCCAAGATAGCGCGAAGGAGAAGGCTTTCAGGCCGAGCCTTTATCTGGCTATGCCTGCATGGTACAGGAGCCCACATACCATAGTGGATGTCGCCACAGGGAACTTCCCGCGCATGCCATCGACTTCCGACCAGTCTCTTGCGTGGATGAGCGAAGTTGTCAAAGATATAGGTGGTCAGGTTGCAGGCTGGCTAATCAAAAACCCCTCAGCTTCGAGGAAGCTGATTACAGTTGATGGAGAGAACTCCGAGATTTTTGCCGATTTGCTGGCTGCTTCAATAGATTCGCCGACCTCCCGTGTTCAAAGAGTTGCAAGTGAGGTGTTGGGGAATGTCCCGCAAGAACTTATCAGGAGAACAATGCACTCTTCCAGATTCCATGACAGCGATTTTGCGGTTTATGGAGGAGGCAAAGTCTTCCTCGAAGAAAACGCTAGGGTGTTCGTTACCAACCGTCCTAACTTAGTCGGGGATCTTCACATCGCCCTTGGGGCAAACGCGCTGAACGCTGCGACAGCCAACATAGTCGTAAGCGGACAGACATGGTATATGAATACAGCTATGCCTTGCTTTATGGCACTTGCTTCCAGAATGCCAGTGCTTCACTGATGTGAATGGCTATTCCATACACGTTTCGTCTTGCCTAAAAGCGGTGCGTCAATATACTCCACAGAATGTAGTTGTATTCCGTTGAATGGAGATCTTTCATGACGGTCAAAAATAAGGTTCAGCTCATAACGTATCCGGATTCGCTCGGCGGGGATCTGAGGACCCTCAACAGAGTTATGTTGGATTTTTTTCCAGATCTTTTCCAGGGCGGCGTGCACATACTTCCCCCTTTTCCATCCTCAGGGGACAGGGGTTTCGCTCCGCTGAGCTATTTTGAAATCGATCCAAAATTTGGATCATGGGATGAGATACGCGCGATTTCGTCTCATGCGGACGTTCTTCTCGATCTAATGGTCAACCATGTATCGAAAGAGTCTCCATACTTTCAGGATTTTTTGAAGCACGGAAGGTCTTCGCAATATGCAGACATGTTTCTCACTATCGACAAGATATGGGAGGATTCCGTCCCAAAAGAGGAAGACATAGCCAAGATATTTTTGAGAAGGAAAGTCCCTTATTCAGAATTTGTTATTTCTGATACGGGCAAAACGGAGACGGTTTGGACTACCTTTGGGAAACAGAATCCCTCCGAGCAGATAGATGTGGATTTGAGTTCTGATACTGTAAAAAAACTTTTTGTCGATGTCCTTGAAAAGTTCAGCAAGAACGGAGTGAGGATAGTGAGGCTGGATGCCATAGGTTATATCATAAAGAAGATGGGCACGAGTTGCTTTTTCGTCGAACCTGAAATTTACAGTTTCATCGACTGGATAAACGGGGTTGCATCTTCTTTAGGTCTGGAACTCCTCCCTGAGGTGCACGCCCACCACTCGATTCAATTTAAACTCTCCAATCATGGATGCTGGATATACGATTTTATACTCCCCTATTTGGTGTTGGATGCCATGGTGAACAGATATTCGCGTAAGCTCGCCGAATATCTTGGGAGCCGACCTAAGAGGCAGTTTACGATGCTTGACTGTCATGATGGCATACCGGTCAAACCCGACATGGACGGTCTTGTTAAAACCGACGATGCCAGAAAGCTGGTAGAACATTGCATGAAGATGGGGGCCAATCTCAGCCTTATATTTTCAGATAAGCACAAGGACCCCGACGGATTTGATGTCCATCAAATAAGATGCACCTATTACTCGGCGCTTGGCTGCGACGATGATGCATACATAGCGGCAAGGGCCATTCAGCTTTTTACACCCGGGATTCCCCAGATCTACTACGTTGGTCTTCTGGCGGGAGAGAATGACTACGAGGGGGTCGAGGCTTCAAAGGAAGGAAGGGAAATCAACAGGCACAACTTTACTATCGATGAGATATCGCAGTGCATGGGCAAACCCGTCGTTCAGAGACTGATCAAACTGATCAGGTTCAGAAATGAACATCCAGCCTTTGAAGGTAAATTTTCCGTCTTCTCTCCTTCGGAAAAGGAAATAAAACTTTCATGGAATAATGGGGGCGATTTTTGCTCGGTGCTTGTCAATATGTCCGACTATAGTTCGCAGGTGGAGTGTTCATCAGTGGGTTCGATCAAGAAAAGTTTCAAGGCATAAAAAATCGGGGATATGTGTTGGATATATCCCCGAATCTATCTAGGTCTGTTGCCCACCGTTATTTTATCTTCTTGATGTGAGGCGATCGCTTATTCCAAGTCATCGCGAATAGTATGGAGCCAAGAAATGCCGCCCCGGCAAAGAAATATATGCCTCCGGCCCATCCGTACTTGTCAACGAGAAGCCCGGTTCCAAGTCCTGAAATAGCGGCTCCGATATATCCGAAAGCGCCGGTAACTCCGGCCGCCGTAGAGGCGGCTTGTTTACAAGCGAAGTCCGTAGCTGCAACCGGGACGAGAAGCTGTGGACCATAGACGAGAATGCCGGCTGCTATCAGAAGAGCTGTATCGATCATCGGTCTGCCCGGAGGGAGTATCCAGAGCAACGATACGACGACTCCGAGGAGAATCATCGAGATCGTTGCGAGGGGCCCTCGCCTTCCTCTGAAAATTTTGTCAGAGACCCATCCAGCCCCGATTGCGCCGAGCATCCCTGCCAGCTCGAATGCCGCTGTTTTGAATCCGGCGCCAACTAGGCCCGACCCTCTCGCTTCGGTGAGGAATGTGGGAGCCCAGTCCATTATGCCAACCCGGACCACGTAGACGAATATGTTGGCGGTGGCGACGATCCATAGAAGTCTGTTTCGGAATATGTGGTCCTTCATTATCACCATGAAGGGTTTTGTGTCTCCGGCATCTGGGTCCGCTTCGGTGGTTTCCCCGCGGTGTTTTTCTATCGGAGGAAGGCCGACGGATTGCGGGGTGTCACGAAGCCGGTTGATCAGCCAGAAAGATGTTAAAATCGCTATCGCTGCCGGAATGTAGAAGGAGAATCTCCATCCATAACGGGGTATGAGCCATCCGGCGAAGACCATTATTCCGGCTCCGCCTATCTGATGCGCCGTGCTCTGTATCCCCCATATGGTTCCGAGTTCAGTAGGGCTGAACCATCTTGTGAGAAGTCTTACGCTGGCGGGCATGCCGAGAGACTGCACCCAAGCGTTTAACAGCCAGAAAAATCCAAAGGCCATTATTCCGCTGCTCATTCCAAAAAAGAAATTGATTACGCCGGAAAGCAGAAGTCCGAATGCCATCAGATATCTGGCGTTGGTGTAGTCGCCAAGGACGCCGTTTACGAATTTACCGATTCCGTAAAGTATCGCAAAGAGAGTCAGTATAGCTCCAAAATCGGTCTTTGTGTAACCGAGTTCCTGAAGCATGACAGGCATGGCCATCGAGAAATTTTTTCTCACAAAATAGTAGATGGCGTAACCGACGACCATACCGTATAGGTTGCGAGTTCTAAAATGCTTGTAGAGCCTCTTTCTTTCCTCCGGATCCTCTATTTGAGGGATATAGGGGGCTGGCTTTATGAGGGAGATTAAGCTTGCCATCTAGGGCCTCCGTTTGGAATGTAAGCGCGCGTTTTTTATCCAAAAATAAAGATTCGGAATACTATCCTTCGAACTTCGGAAAGCAAGCAATTATTTTCCGCATCTGCTTAGTTGCAGGCTCTAATTTCCGACCTTGTAGTCTCCTCCATTTGCTCGGCCACTGCACTCTTGGTGCGGTTGCAGCGGTATATGGGTGTAAAACGCCGATTTTGCGGCCTTTACTGTTGCCTAAGAGGACGAAAAGGAAAAAGGTAGCAACTTTTCCCTGCCATGGTCGAAAAAGCTGGCGGAAATAGGTTTTAGGCCAATATTTAACTAACGCCGAGGATTTGATGCGCGCTTCTGCACCGTTTTTTTCGTCGATCTTTCCGATGGCAAGCAGTTTTTCTGCCAATACCTATGCCTCCCCCGTATCTTCACCATTTCTTGCTTATGATCTTTTGAATGATCCGGCGATCAATGCTGCGCGCCCCTCCTTTTTGACCTCTCCGATAGCAAGGGCGAATGTCGTTTCATCTATACATGGTGAAATAGATACTCTGAATCTTTATCTGTCGGAAGCCTACAAGGCTCATTCCTCTCTTGATCCGGAGGCGGCGCGAAGCTGTTTCAAAAAGGCCAGTGCTATTTTGGAATCCCGATTTGAGCCCTCCGCAGGTTATGAGGTTCGCATACTGGATGTAATAGATGACGGCAGGAGACTTCATCGTGAGGCCGTCTTCGGAGCGGCGGCCTATGTTACTCCCAATGATGCCGTGGAAACCCTCAAGTCGTTAAATGGCATCATAGCTGATTTAAGCAAGGAATCTTCGGATGCCTCTGGCGTTGACCTGGTCAGGGCTAATTTGCTCAAGGCTTTTGCTTTGATGAAACACACATCTGCCTTCACTATCCAAAGGTCCGAACGCTACGAATCGGTGGAGAGATTGATCGGCGAGGTTCTAGAAAATCCCGCTTCTCAAGAAGATGACAATATCGTTTTTTCAGCCAGAGCCCTTTTATTGGAGTCCTTGGCAAGGCAGACTGAGAGAGCTCATCACAGGAGAGATTTCAAGGCGAGAAAAGTTCTGCTCGGGAAAATGATGGCCGCGGCCGACGATCTTGCGAAGATGGGGGTCGAGCTCTCTTCCGGCCATGTCGATATAGCCGCTAGGTACGAGGAGCGCATCATCTCTCTGCTCATCGGTATGAAGACTTGGGCGCTGGGGTTGGACAGAGCTAGGCGTTTTACCGAAAATGGAATCTACGCCACAACGGATTCCTCGCGTTCCGTGCTCTCCATGCCGGAGCTTTCGCCATATATTGAGGACGGAAGAATTCTCAGCAGGGAGGAGTTGAAAGCCAGGTCCCCTTTTCTCAAGGGGCTCATCGCCAGGATAAAAGCGGCTCTTGCCAATGCGCATTCCGAGAGCCTTTCACAGAGTGTAATGATTGGAGGAGTTGCGGCTGCCGCTACGATGGCGGCGGATTTTATGTTTGATGGAAGGATAGAGTCGGCTGTCGTCCCCGCAATGATTGCCGGGGGAGCCTCCCTTTTCAATAAGTTGAGAAATGGGTGGAACACCGATGAGGCGCTCTCCGCCGCTTCGATAGGGCTTTATGAGAGAAGCATGAAAGAGTCCATCAGCGATGTCGCCGGTCTTGCCTTGAAAGGCGGCCTCGAAATAGGCGCGTGGCTTGCCCCGACCTCCCTCGCTCAAATTTTGCCCGAGGCCTCATTGCTCACCACGACTATACTGGGCAGGGCATTTCAGATGTACGGCAGTTTCTTTTCCGGCGCTGCAAGGGGAGCCATGGCGCTATATGATCCTGCGACATATTCGAACATCGCGGGCAGTTTTGATTCATCCCTTTCAATCGGAGATGCCGTCTCTTTCCTACTGAAGGCTTATGAAGCGGGGGCTGCCACCCAGTACCTCGGATATCTTTTATTTCCCAAACGAAGGCGCTTTTTGGCCAAGACGGCAAAATTTTTCATCCCAGGGGCTGTTATCTTGGGAGCTGATCTCGGTATGGCGATATCAGGCAATGACGATTTCTGGGACAGGTTCATAAGGGGTTCGATATCCATTGCTGAAGGGACATCGATGCTTATGGCCGCTGGCGTCATAGCCCTCGCGAGGACTAAATCCTTTAAAGATTCCATTTCGTCCATGGTCAGCGGGCTAAAAAGGGCGGATCACAATGCGCTGGTTGCAATAGCTCTCACCGTCGGGGTTTCATCCGCGATGGGCGGTGTTATGACAAAGGGGTTGCCCAAACCCGACAATATGGCCCTCATCGCCATCAAGGGAGCTGCCGTCACGCTGGGACTCTTGCCGATCACGATACTTATCAGCGGAGTAATGAAAAGGAATGTGGAGCTTTTCGACAACATAAAAGAGGGATGGGATGATTCGAAGGGGACCGGATTTTTCAATCGCCTTGTCCAGTCGGCGATCGGCGGAGTGAATTCATTCTGGACTCCGTATGTATTCAATCGGGTCGGGAGATCCCCGACTCTGGACGTTCCGAGCGCCGCTCTCAGGACCTATATAGGTTGGGATACAAATGTAGGATACTCTTCATTTGTTGGGGTAAATTTTGTCTTTACGAATCCGGCCGCAACGATGGTTTTTCCCGAGACCGGCGGTGTCGAATGGGAGAGGGCGGCATTCGTAGAGATGTTGGAGCATGGACGTCATGACGAAGTGATAGACCATTGGATAAAGGCCTCACAGCGAATGCCGCTCAGCCATTTTTTCAGGCCGCATAATCTTTCAGATAAATTTTTCCCGCTGACGGCCGTAAGAAGAATAGTGAGACCTCCGATTTTTCCGTTGATGCCGCAGGCCCATTATTTTGGGGCGCTTGAGCAGCTGCTGGAGGGCGGTTATCTCAACTCGCTTGGAAAGTCAGAAATGAAGACGATGTTTGAAGCGATATTGCAGTTCGCCGACGCAGCTTTTGCACCGGCGTCCGATATCGACGAAGAAGCGAAAAAAGCGATGCACCAGGATGTTTTGAGGCCGCTTATCCAGACCCTGTACATGGCGAGGCAGAACGAGGCAAATGGCGAAGCTATTTCGGAATTCTTTGCCGAGAATTCATGGCTCATGGACATGCTTGCGATAGATGGCAACTCCACTCCTGCTCCTGGAGGAAGGTATAGAAGGCAGCGCAGGTCTTTTGTAAGAAAAGTAGTGAAGATGAACGGTGCGCGATACGATGAGCATGTCAGGGAGCACTCTGCCAGAAAGAGGGCTCCCCTCCTTGGCCCCGACGCTTTCAGCCTCTAGAATAAGGTTCGACTATGTAGTTTACTCCTTCATGCTCAATAGCTGCACGACTCTCTGCGGGTTTTGTCTTTGACTCCGAGCTTATCCTGTGGAGCAGAAAGCCTCCTGAAATTACGGCTATGACGCCAAGCGCCGTTGCGAGTTCATACTTCGCCAGAAGAAAGCCGCCTATGGCGAAATTGAAAGTGGCGAAGAACAAGATGCCAACGAGAGTATTGACTATCGCTCTTGCTGCAAACCCGCCGGATTTTATGCCGTACTTTTTGTAAATATAATTCCATCCCGGCGATCCGGGCTGAATCTTTTCAACGAATGCCACGAGAACTTTCTCATCCACGGGTTTGGTCAAGAAGGTAACAGTCAGCCATACTACTGCCGAAAGAACGACGTTTATTATTATCTTGTAGCCGAATCCCATATCTGGGTGGAAGATCGAAATGTATATAGCGATTATTCCGGATGAGATCATGCCTGAAAATTCAGACCAGGCGTTGATGCGCCACCAGAACCAGCGTAGCACCCAGGTGACTCCTGCGCCGCTGGCAAAGGATATTATGAACTTCCATGAATCGCCGACCGATTTCATGTTGAGCGAAATCAGAATAGCTATGCCGAGGCTGAGTACAGTAGCGACTCTAGACATTCCGACGTAATGTTTTTCCGAGGCGTTTTTCACGAGAAAGCGGCGGTAGATGTCGTTGATCATATACGATCCGCCGAGGTTGATGTGGGTGGATATCGTTGACATGAATGCCGCGATCAGGGAGACAAGCATGATCCCCAGGATGCCGTGCGGCAGCCATTTCGCCATCATCCAGACGTAGGTCATTTCCGGGTCGGCTATGTCACGGCCGTAAATTGTCAGGGCGCAGAGCGCTACTATGATCCATGGCCAGGTTTGAATCGCATAATTCATCACCGTGAAAAAGAACGTGGCGAGCGTAGCGTGCTTTTCATTTTTTGCAGCGGACATGCGCTGGATATGTTTTCCTCCGCCGTCGGAATATTTCTGCGACCACCACTGTACGAGGATATAGACGAGAAAGGCGCTCATCGGAACGCCCTTGAATATCTGGGAGGTCGAATCCCAGCTCGGCACGAAGGAGAGTGCTCCGCTGTTTTCGCCGAACATGCTGTTGATCGTGGCAACGAGCTGTTCGGTTCCGCCGGCCCCCTTGAGCGAATAGTACATAAGGGCGAATGATCCTAAGAGACAAAAACCGTACTGGATGAAATCGGTGAGGATCACTCCGTATAGTCCCGAGGCTAGGGAATATACAGTCACAGCTACCGCAGACCCTACGACTATCCAGAACGGATCTATATTGGTGAAACCTCTGAGGACCTTGAATACCGCCAAGAATACCCATCCCATCACGAAGCAGTTGACGAGAATCCCGAAATAGCATCCCTTGAATACCCGCAGCGCTGCTGCCGGTTTTCCGCTATATCTTCTTTCCACGATCTCCGCGTCGGTCATCACCTGTGCCTTCCTCCACATCTTGGCGAAGAAAAATGTGGCAACCATTCCGGATATCGCCGATGACCAGAAAAACCATACTCCTCCGACGCCTTCTGTGAATACGTATTTTGTGATAGCGAGAGGGGTATCTATTGAAAAATTTGTTGCAGCCATCGATGCGCCGATAAGCCACCACGGCATGCTTCTACCGGTGAGGAAGAATTGATCCACATCCTTCGATGCGCGCTTTGTATAGTAAAACCCGAGCACTATACATACGACGGTGTAAATCGCCATAATCCAGTAGTCGATTGCTGCTAGAACTCTCATTTTGCCTCCGTGGATTTATTCAATAGATTTATTTCAGCGCCGCAGCTGCCCTGGCTATCTTTGCGAGCCTCGCATTTACTAGGCGTAGCTGGCTTATCAGTTCGAGATGTATCGTGCTCGTCTCATGGCTTTCAGCGCGCATCTCGTTCAACCTCATCAGATGTGAATGTCTGAGATCGCGTTCTATGTCGTCCATGTAACGTTCGTGGCGCTGTATCTTCCTGAAGATATCCTCGTCGGGGTGAACCATCATTGCCATCGTCAGATCGAAATTTTCACTTATCAGAGAAAACAGCTTTTCGAGTTCTGCCCATCCTTCTTCTGAAAAACGAACCATCTTTTTTCGCTTTTTGAACGACAGCGCGACTATGTCCTTTGAAACAATGTCGCCTATCGCCTCTATTTCGTCCCCGATGCTCAGAAGCGACATCTGCGTCTGCGACTGATTTTCTGTCAGGCTTTTCTGTGATATTTTGGCTATGTAAAATCTTATGGCCTTTTCGAGAACATCAATCCTGTCGTCGTCATTTTCAATGCTCTCGACGATTCCCTGGTGATCGACGTTCGTATGAAATATTTTTAGCGAGAGTTTGAACATCATCCTTGCGATCTGCGCGATGCGCATCGTTTCGCTCTTTGCCTGCGCGAAGGCCAATGCAGGGGTCTCCAGCGCCGCTTCATCGATGTACTTAGGTTTGAATCTCTTTTCTCCTATATCGCGGTAGGGGATGAGCTTTTGGATCATCCAGACGAATGGCCCTGCGAGTGGCATGAATAGTATTGCGAGAAAAGCGTTGAACGTTATGTGGGTGAGGGCGATTTTGCCGGACGCTGCGAGCGCAGGCAGGATGCTCTGATTGGTTATTACATGATCGATCCTATCTATGAGAGCGGCGAACTGGTCCAGAAACGGGAATACTATCGCTACGCCCATGAGTTTTACCATCACGTGCGCAAGGGCCACCTGCCTGCCGCGTATTCCCATTCCAAAGCACGAGAGTCCCGCAGTCACGCACGTTCCGATGTTCGCGCCCAGCACGATCGGGATGGATGTTTCGAATGTCAGGACTCCTGAATACGAGAGCGCTATCGCAAGCCCTATCGTCGCAGCCGAAGAATGTATCAACCCGCTGAATATCGTTGCGAATATTATGTTCCAGAACGGGTTTTTCGCCAGAAACTGGAATATCGTGATTGCCGCTTCGCTTTCCCTGAGAGGGGTGGCAGCTGATGTCATCAGGCCCATTCCAAAGAAGATCATTCCGAAGCCGAGGATTATCGCGCCGACGTATTTCACCATCGGAACCTTGGAAAGTTTTTCGAGTGCGATGCCGAGCGCTATTACCAGAAGCGCGTAGTGGGTTATTTTCTTAAAGGTCAGGAGGATGACCACGAAGGTCGTTCCGATATCCGCGCCGAGTATCACGCCGAATGCCTGCGTCAGGGTTATTAGCTGTGCTTCTGCGAAGCTTACGAGTATTACCGTGGTGGCGGTGGAGCTCTGCAGGACTATCGTGATCAGCGCTCCGAAAATCAGAGCGAAAAAACGATTCTTGGTCATCTTGCCGAGCAGCATTCTCAGGCGTTCGCCTGCCGCGAGCTGCAGGCCCTGCCTTGCGGAATCGAGTCCGAAGAAGAAGAAGGCGAGGCCGCCAAGCATCGAAATCCAGTCGAAAGCCCCCACGCGGATCTCCTCTGCTGAAATGGTGTCCCGGCCCGTCTATACGAAAAGAAATGGTGGTGCAAGGAAAAAGGTCTCAGGTTCGAAGAGGATATTTCAACGATAACAACTTGTTAGATTGTTGCCGAAGTTTCGCCTTGGTTACTTCTTGAAGACTGCCAGAGCGTTGGTTATGCGTGCGAGTCCGGACTGCGAATATTCGAAATTTCCGATTTTAGCAAAAATCTGCGAGGAGCTGCCACCGTCTAGCGCCATGGCGTTTTTGCAGTCGAGGCCACCCTGAAATGGAGAGAGCGTCATCCTTCTGGCGAGCTCGGTCATCGATATTCCATATCCGGAAGTGATTGCGATTACAACCATGCCGTCCTCGGATATTCCCAGCGCGGATCTGGTAGCAAGGTTTTCCTTGAGTTTCGGTATGACTCCGTTGATCGCAAGCCTCGGGCCCACCTGCAGCGCGATGGATATATTTTCAGAGATGACGAAATCGGACGGCTTGGAAATTGACGGGACTCCATCTGAGATGGAAAATATGCTCCACCAGCTCGTTTTGTGGAGCCCGTTAAGAATTTTTCCGTTTCGCACTATCAAGCCGATCGATCTATGCTCAGGGGTGAAAAATCCTCCGTTTATAGCGATAAGCGGTTTTGTTTTTCTCGCCAGATCGAACACCGTGGCCCCTTCGACTTCGTCATCAGTCATGAGGATGTCGAATCGATAGAGCTTCGGGTCGATTTTGAAGGCGTTGAAAACGACGCGCTCTTTCTCGCCGATCACGAACGAATAAGAAGCGTGCTGGATCCCTTCAGCGAGCTTGTTCCAGATGTATGCCGCCTTCGGCGTCGCCAAAGCGAAGGGAGAGTCGGCCGACATAGCTAAAATTACAAAGGGGATGGCCCAAGCCATTTTTTTTATGAAGTTTTTTATCTTCCCCATATGTCGAGCACCGTTCCTTCGGTGAGTTTTTCATTTCCTTTCACTACGACCAAGTCATCTTCGCGCAATCCCTTTGCGATTTCGATCTTGCTGCCTACCTTTTCCTTCGGGACTACCTCCACCTTGTGCGCTATCCCGTTGATGACGGTAAAGACGTAATGCCTTCTGCGTTCCCGAATGAGAGCCTCCGCCGGTATCAGGTAGAAACGCTGTTTTTTGGGAGTTACAAACTCCACCTCGGCGGACATGCCTACTTTCAGATGACCATTGGCGTTTGGAACCTCTGCCCAGACTTTGAAGGTCTGCAGCTCAGGGTCTATGGTTGGGTCGATCTTCGTTATCTTCGCATGAATACTTTCGGCGCTTAAGTCGGGAAGCCTCACTGTCACGCCCATGCCGTTCGATATGGCTGAAGATTCATAGGAGGCGAGTTCGAAACGAGCGGTGAGCGGATCTACCTTGGTTATCTTTATCAACGCTTTTCCTGCAGGCGTGGCGGTTCCGACTGCTGCATTTATCTCCGACACTACTCCGCGTGCGGAACTCGTTATGCTGTTGCTGGAGGGGCTCTCCGTAAGCCTCGTCAGTTCCGCCTGAACTTTTTCGGCCCTCTGCTCGGCGGCATCGAGGTCGGGTTCTATATCGTCGTACTGCGACTGTTCAATGCGTCCCTCCTCGATGAGGCGGTCGCGGTTATTGAAGAGATACATGTTCTTGTCGATGTCGGCCTTGGCATCCCTGAGATCCTCCTGAAGTTTCGCGATCCTGTTCTTGATCTCCATTTCGGATATCTGAAAAAGAGGATCTCCAACCGAGACCTTGTCACCGACTGACACGAGCACCTTCTCAACGGTGATCTCTTTCGGGAAGGTGATTTCCTCAACCTTCGAAGGTTCGATGGTCGCCGGAACCTTTATCCTGTAATCCTTGTCCCTTATCGTCACCCCCTCTACTGTGACGGGGACTGCGCTTCCGCCGCCCTTGAAGAGTTTCCCAAGGAAGCCGTCGCTGTCGAAATCGCAGCCCTGAATCTGCGGGAGCACGGCAACTAGCGCGATGAGAATGACTCTTTTCACTCAAAACCTCCGTGTTTTCGAAGAATTATAGCGATGAATCCGGGGAGGGCAACCCTAAAAAGGGCTGTCTAACACCTCTTGACGCCTACCGGGCTGCATGTTAGCAAGGGCGCTCTTTTACTTCATAATTCAAGGGGTTTTGCGTATGGACATGGAGACTCTCGTATCTCTCTGCAAGCGCAGGGGGTTTGTCTTCCAATCTAGCGAGATATATGGCGGGATCAATGGCTTCTGGGATTTTGGGCCTGTCGGCGTCGAGTTGAAGCGCCGAATCAAGGACTCCTGGTGGCGCAGGATGGTTCAAGGGCGCGACGATGTCGTCGGCGTAGATACCTCCATAATAGCGCATCCGAGGACATGGGTCGCCTCCGGCCATGTTTCGAGCTTCAGCGATCCGATGGTGGACTGCAAGTCATGTAAAAAGCGTTTTCGGGCGGACGATATGCCGACTCCAAAAAAGGGAAACGCTGAAGGGTCATGTCCGGAATGCGGAGGAGAGCTTACCGATGCGCGCGCGTTCAACCTGATGTTTCAAACCTATGTCGGTGCGACATCGGACAACGCATCGCTCGCCTACCTTCGGCCCGAGACATGCCAGTCTATCTTCACGCAGTTCAAGAACGTTCAGACTGTCAGCAGGATGAAGGTGCCGTTTGGCATCGCGCAGATAGGCAAGGCCTTTAGAAATGAGATCACGCCGAGGAATTTCATCTTCAGGTCGAGGGAGTTCGAACAGATGGAGATGGAATTTTTCTGTCACGCCGACGAGTCCGACAAGTGGTTTGAGTATTGGGTCGCGGACAGGCGCGAATGGTTTGCATCGATAGGAATAAAACCTGAAAAGATCCGCATCAGAGAACATTCGAAGGAGGAGCTCGCGCACTATGCCAAGGCCTGCAGCGATGTCGAGTACGAGATGCCGTTCGGATGGTCCGAGATGGAAGGGATAGCCAACAGGTCAAATTATGATCTGACGCAGCATATGAACGAATCCGGCAAGGACATGAATTACTTCGACGATGTGAGGAAGGAAAAATTTGTTCCGCACGTGGTCGAGACCTCCGTCGGCGTGGATAGGACGGCTCTTGCGGTGCTGTGCGATGCCTACAGGGAAGAGGAGGTCGCCGGGGAGAAGAGGGTAGTGATGGGTTTCAACCCAGTTGTGGCCCCGGTGCAGATCGGCGTGCTGCCGCTTTCGAATAAGTTGAAGGAACCTGCGAAGAAGCTGGAGATGGATCTCAGAAAGAGGTTCGTCAGCGAATACGACGATGCGGGTTCCATCGGAAAGCGCTACAGGCGCCATGATGAAATAGGAACGCCATACTGTGTTACCTACGATTTTGATTCGGAGAGCGACCACGCTGCCACTGTGCGCGACCGTGATTCGATGAAACAGGAAAGAATACCGCTGGCAAATCTCGTCAGTTACTTCGAGGATAAATTTTCGAAGTTCTAGGGGAGACGCGATACAGCTCAACAAAAAAATTCAAACAAGGAGGAACGCTGTGGGAAAGAAGTATGTTTACACGTTTGGGGGAGGAAAGTCGGACGGTGATGCAACGATGAAAAATCTGCTCGGCGGCAAGGGGGCGAACCTGGCCGAAATGAGCAATCTCGGCATTCCGGTTCCGGCCGGAATGACGGTGACCACCGAGGTGTGCACCTACTACTATGATAACGACCGCACCTATCCGAAGGAGCTGGAAGAACAGGTCATGTCAGCGCTCAAGTTCACCGAAAAGGTGATGGGCGCGAAGTTCGGAGATCCGGCAAATCCTTTGCTTCTCTCGGTTCGTTCAGGCGCTCGTGCCAGCATGCCGGGCATGATGGACACGGTTTTGAACCTGGGCCTTACCACCGAGACCATCGAAGGTCTGATCAAGAAGACGAACAACGAGCGCTTCGTCTATGATAGCTACAGGCGTTTTATCCAGATGTACGGCGATGTCGTGATGGGCGCCGACTCGGAACATTTTGAGAAGATCATCGATGAGCTCAAGGCCGAGCGAGGAGTGAAGCTCGACACCGAACTCTCCGCTGAAGACCTCAAGAAGCTGTGCGAACTTTTCAAGGAAAAGGTGCGACAGGATCTCGGCGTTGAATTTCCAAACGACGCCCGCGAGCAGCTCTGGGGTGGAATAGGTGCGGTTTTCAAGTCGTGGAATACCGAACGCGCTGTGGAATATAGAAGGATACACGGATATCCCAGCAGCTGGGGAACGGCGGTCAACGTGCAGGCGATGGTCTATGGCAACATGGGTGATGATTGCGCCACAGGCGTCGCCTTTACGCGCGATCCCTCCACCGGTGAAAATCGTTTCTACGGAGAATATCTCATCAACGCCCAGGGTGAAGATGTCGTTGCGGGGATCCGCACACCCCAGCCGATCAACATCGCTGGCAAGAAATCCCCTTCCGAGGTTTCCCTCGAAGAGGCGATGCCTTCCGCGTATAAGGAGCTCGAAGGGATTTACCTCAAGCTCGAGAAGCACTACAGAAATATGCAGGATATCGAATTCACCATCCAGCAGGGAAAACTTTGGATGCTCCAGACCAGAAACGGCAAACGCACGGCCGCAGCGGCTGTGAAGATCGCCGTCGATATGGTTGAAGAAAAGCTGATCGACAAGAAAGAGGCTGTGAATCGCGTCGATCCCGAACAGCTCGATAAGCTCCTTCACCCGACGATCGATCCGAAGGTGAAACGTGAAGTGGTCGCGAGAGGGCTTCCCGCCTCTCCCGGCGCTGCCGTCGGCAAGATAGTCTTTACGGCCGACGATGCCGATGAATGGGTAAAGAGGGGGGAGAAGGTTATATTGGTGAGGCTCGAGACCTCTCCAGATGATATCAAGGGGATGGTCGTCGCCGAAGGAATTCTCACTGCTCGCGGCGGAATGACGTCGCACGCGGCCGTGGTCGCTCGCGGCATAGGCACCTGCTGCGTGGCCGGATGCTCCGAGCTTCAGGTCGATGCCGAGGCAAAGATCGCATCCATCGGAAACCTGACTCTCAATGAGGGTGACTCGATAACGCTCGATGGTTCGACAGGCGAAGTCATGCTGGGGGAACTCAAAACTTCGCGTCCAGAGCTCACAGGTCAGTTCGGCACATTCATGGAATGGGTAGATGAGATAAAGAAGATCAAGGTCAGAACCAACGCCGACACGCCGCATGACGCGGAGGTTGCGCGCAAATTCGGCGCTGAAGGCATAGGCCTTTGCAGGACCGAGCACATGTTCTTTGATGGCGAGCGCATCGACGCAGTTCGCGAGATGATTCTCGCAGATTCGCTCGAGGGAAGAAAGAAGGCGCTGGCCAAAATTCTCCCGATGCAGAAGGGTGATTTCAAAGGGATCTTCCGCGTGATGAACGGCTACCCTGTAACCATCAGGCTTCTGGATCCGCCGCTGCACGAATTTCTTCCTCATACCGAGGGAGAGATCGCCGATCTTTCCAAGGAACTCGGCGTTTCGGCTGAAAAGCTTCGTGCCAAAGCCGAGGAGCTCCACGAGGTCAACCCGATGCTCGGCCATCGCGGCTGCCGCCTCGGCGTAACTTTTCCAGAGATCTACGCGATGCAGACTCAGGCGATCATGGAAGCGGCCTGCGAACTTGTTCGTGACGACCACATCATCGTGATCCCTGAAATCGAGATACCACTCGTCGGACATGTCAACGAGCTTCGTCAGCTGAGAACGGTGTGTGAGAAGGTCGCCGAAGAGGTGATCGAGCGCACCGGTCAGAAGGTGAAGTACTACATCGGCACGATGATCGAGCTGCCCCGCGCGGCGATCACCGCCGACGAGATCGCGAAGTACGCCGACTTCTTCAGCTTCGGCACCAACGATCTTACGCAGACCACCTTCGGCTTCTCGCGCGACGATGCCGGAAAGTTCATCCGCGAGTACGTCGACAGGAAGATTCTGCCGGGCGACCCCTTCGTATCTATAGACCAGGCAGGCGTCGGCAAATTGATGAAGATCGGCGTCGAGCTCGGTCGCAAGGTAAATCCGAAGCTCGATATCGGAATCTGCGGCGAACACGGCGGCGAGGCGAAGTCGGTGATGTTCTGCCACGATATCGGCCTCAACTATGTAAGCTGCTCGCCATATCGCGTTCCGATTGCTAGGCTCGCGGCCGCGCAGGCGGTACTTGCTGATGAGAATAAACAGTAATATCAGGTAGTTAAATGACAGTTCAAAAACGCCGACGTACGAGACGTCGGCGTTTTTTTGTGTGCGCCCGGCAGCTTCTGCTTGTGCAGCTATTTTTGCAATACAGAGAAAAACCCCTCCACCGCTCAGCCCTATTTTCAGTTAATCTGTTCAACGCATACGATCTTCACATTGTCCCTGTCGCAGCTCTGCTCAAAAGCGGCAATTGCTTCTCCGTCCTTAGAATTGCAAAGGCCTATATAACCAGTACGATTAGCATCATCCTCCGTCCAATCCTGACAGGTATAACCGGTGACGGTCCTCCATTCATCATCGAGCCCTGTCCATGTCTCAATCTCCTCGGTTATATCCGAGAAAGCATTAGTGAGTTCAGCGATGTTGAAGTTAAAAATTCCCTTGTCTGTAGTCCTGCCGATGACCTTTGTAAGATCCGCCCGCACATACGTGGTATCGGGCAGCAAAACCCAATCGATGTGTTCGGTTGTACCATTTGTCTCGCAATTGCTGGAAGTACACGCGTTACGAGTAACTCCGTTAACGATCATGGCTTTGTATACACCGTTGCCCGGGTAGTTGCTGTCATTCATGCAGAAGGCATCTGCGTTTGATATGGCAAAGTTCGGATCCCCTGCAAATTTTCCAGTGTTGCCGCTGTTCGTCACGAAGATCTTCTGGTAATTGGCTGTAAATTCAGCGGCAAACTCAACGGTACAGTCTTCAGTGATAGGGCCTGTTGTGTAGAGATTGCCTTCCCAACTTCCTGCGGGACATGTTCTGCCCACGGAGTCATAGACGGTATAGCCGTCTTTTGCAGTTACTGTGAACTCGACGCTCTCACCAGAGTTGACGGTCTGGGCTTCACTGGGATTGAGGGTGTCGATGTTATCGTCGCCGGAAGGGGTCACCTGATATTGGACTGTCGCCGCGGCGGTCGTGAATCTCGCCATGAAACCCGTGAAAGACCTGCCTAAGAGGTAGTAAATGTCATCTGTGAGGCATATCGCGTACTGCGCGTCGCCGTCGAGATTCTCCTCGGGCGTCAGGTCGCAGGTCTTCAGCGTGTTGCAGTTAAGCGATGCTCCAAGGGCGTTCGCGGGATCGCAGAGCGCGGGGTCGATATCGGCCTTGAGGACCTGTGCAAGACGGGGAATCGGCACGATGAAGTAGCTATCTTCGGTCACTGTTGACTCGTCTATCGGTATGTCAAATGTGTAGCGAAAGACGCTATTGACGGCGATATTGGTCCTCCCGTCGAGCGTGTTGACCGAGACCGCCTCAGACGGAGGCGTCTCGCTCCCTCCGCAGGAAGCCATGGCAAGCACTGCAAAAAAGATGACAAGAAAACCGAATATTCTTCCTTCCCGCATTCTACACCTCCTATTTTTGCCAATACTACGCACAGTGCTCGCTAAATATCAACCGAAAATCTCAAAATCGTCATAAAATCGTAAGACGGAGCAACGAGCAATTCTGTACAACCCCAACCTCGACCACGGACAATGGACAATTGACCATCGACCAACATCAAGAAGCTAGAATCTAGAAATGAGAAACAATTGTCGATTATCTAAGGAGCCTTTGAATTGAAAAAGCCATTCCGACTAGTTGCCGAAATGGCTTCTTCTCCTACTTGGGGTGGCTTGTTGGAAAGTTTTAGAACTGCATGTCTTGAATATACGATGCAATGTGCGGCATAAAGTGAGGATTTATGAACGGTAAGAAAACACAAAATAAGAAGGTCGGCAGACCGCAATTTGATGGTAAAGACGAAAAAACCGTCCTCTCGAAATTGGAGTGGGCTTTTTCCATTGGTGCAACGGACGCAGAAGCCTGTAACCATGCAGAAATTTCGCTTTCTGCACTTGGCCGTTATCAACAAAAAAATCCTGAATTTCGGGAACAAAAAGAGGTCTTGAAGGAAACGCCTATATTGAAGGCTAGAAAGGCCATTTTCGACCGTCTGGATGACCCTGAATTTGCTATGAAGTTTATGGAACGCAAGAAGAAGGATGAGTTCAGCACACGTCAGGAATGGACAGGAGCCGCCGGACGGCCTTTATCGGATATAGACGAGGGTCACGCTGTCAAGATTGCACAAACTTTCCTTAAAGCCCAGAAGATGAGAAATGAAGCATGAATTTGAAGATATTCTCGAACTTTCTCGAATAAGACTAGCCGCATATGCCCAGACGATGTGGTCTGGATACAAGACTCCTTTGCATGTCCTGAAACTGTGTAATGCCCTAGAAGAAATTGAGTGCGGGAATATCGACCGCCTCATCGTTACGATGCCGCCTCGGTGTAGCAAATCGCTTAACATCGCCCAATTTTTCCCCGCATGGTATCTCGGCAGGAATCCATCAAAACAAATAATCTACTCATCATACAGCCAGAATCAGGCCACAAAATTCGGTCGCCTTGTCAGAAATCAACTCGCAGACCCTCTGTTCAAAAGGATATTCCCGAATTGCCATATTAGTGAGGATTCACAGGCTAAGCATGAGTTCAACACAATCGAAGGTGGCACATACAATGCCGTCGGTCGTGGCGGCTCAATAACTGGCAAAGGTGCAGACCTTCTTATTCTTGATGATATGTTTAAGGACAACAAAGAGGCTGACAGCAAATATATTCGAGAACAGATAAAAGACTGGTATCGCTCTGTTGCGAGCACACGCCTTCAAAAGGATGGGGCCGTCGTTATGTGTGGCACACGCTGGCATGAGGACGACAATATCGGTTGGGCTATAAATGAACTTACTAACCAAAACTGGACGGTCATCAATTTTTCGGCTCGTGATGAAAACAATAACCCACTGTGGCCGGAGATGTTCGGCGATTCGGCTCTTAGAGATATTGAAAAAACACTCGGCTCATATTTCTGGAACGCCCTTTACATGGGCAGACCATCAGCAAGAGAGGGCAATATCTTCAAACGAAATAAATGGCGATTTTATCAGGTTTCGCCGTCACGATTCGATATGATGATTCAGTCGTGGGATTCGAGTTTCAAGGATGGCAAAAACACGAGTTATGTTGTCGGTCAGGTGTGGGGTAAGGTCGGGCCTGATATTTATCTCATCGACCAAGTGAGAGGAAAGATGGGTTTCGTCGATACGATAAAGGCTATCAATAAACTCGTAAAGGACTATCCAAAAACATACAGTAAGCTCATAGAAGATAAGGCCAATGGCTCTGCAATCATCGACGTTCTGAAACGAAAGTTTCAGGGCGTATTGCCGATGACTCCCGACGGCTCAAAGGAGTCGAGAGCACAGGCAGTCTCTTATTTACAGGAATCCGGCAATATCTACCTTCCCGACCCTAAGATAAAATCATGGGTGAATGATTTTCTGGATGAGTGCGCCGATTTTCCAAACGCCCAGAACGATGACCAAGTGGATGCCATGTCACAGGCGCTCTCATATCTGCATAAAAAGTGTGATGGCGTTACAAGG
The DNA here is from genome assembly GCA_012513515.1 of Myxococcales bacterium. Classification (NCBI taxonomy): domain Bacteria; kingdom Pseudomonadati; phylum Myxococcota; class Myxococcia; order Myxococcales; species Myxococcales bacterium. The sequence goes on from JAAZCA010000026.1 coordinate 27,278, forward strand.
CTGAAAAATCTTTTAGGCGACTTATACAATGCAAAATAATACTGACATTCGGGTACAAACTTGATACCTGTATGCACACCATGAATAGCGTGGATACTAGAAAAGAGAGTAAAATTGATGAACTCCTTTTTTTGGCTGGATTGATAAATATAGATTTAAGAAGAAAACGTTTTGATATGCAATATGGGGCATCTGCTCCGATATTGCCGACTCACGTTGTTGATTTTAAGAATATGACTATTTTTTTGACCGATTATGCTAAGCAAAAAAGGTTTGATGTTGTGGCTACGCCCAGAGTCAGTAATTCGCTTATTCAATATCATGATAAGGATAATCCAGATAGCGGCGGTCGGATTTATCTTGGACACCAAATAAAAAATACAGATGGCTCTATCCATGACAGAAAAAATCTCACGATAATATGGGATTTAGTACACGAAGTTGGTCACTTGCTAATTTTTGATTTGTCGAAAATCAGAAATAAAGAACATGAACAACATGCGTGGGATGCTGGTGAACAGTTAGTGTCTGATAAATATCCGTGCATTGAAAACAATAGACAGTCTTTCGAAGAATGGAAGAAAGATTGTCTTTCAACTTACTGATTACTCATATCAATATGTACTTCAAGATTTCTCAAACAAATTCTTAGGGTCAACGCCGATGGTTTTACAAATGCGCCACACCGTCATCAGAGTGGGGTTGCCTTCGCCCTTTTTTATTCGTGCGATATAACGTGGGTCAAGACCTGATAGAAGTTGTTGTCTTTGGCTCATCCCCGCTTTTTTCAAAGCCTTTTTTAGATTGTCACAAAAACGCTTCTGAAAAGCTGTATATGTTTCAGTATAATCCTTCACATGAAGGACTATAAATACCTCTGGCCTTTATAGATATGGTATGATAGACTATACCATATGTAAGAACATGATAACTATGGAGATATTGAATTAATGGCGAACACGAAACACCATCTGCAAAAACGAGCTAACAGATTATTGGTGATTCTCATCTTCATTTCAATTCTTATCGCAGGGGGTGTGTTTTTCTGGTCTGGCAAAGCCGATTGCTGGCATTGTAGAACAGACCCTTGCTATTACGATATTCAATGCGGCACATGGTGTTATTGTCACAAGGCGGAAAATGAAATGCGAGGCATTTGTGTTAGTGAGTAAATCGCAATGAAGGCAACCTGTAACAGCATAAAGTCAGCAATCTTCATTTTATTTTTATCATTACTCTTGTCTGGCTGTGCAAAGACGGTCGTGAGAATTGTGGACGGTGACACGATTGTTTTAAGCAACGGAAATAAAATAAGGCTCATTGGCGTTGATACCCCTGAAAGTCATTACAACAAAAAAATTGAACGTGATGTAGTCCGCTCTAAGTGCAAGGCCGATGACATTATTAAAATGGGCGCACAATCAGCCGATTATCTTAGCAATCTTCTATTGGGTAATAAAATACGCCTGAAATACGACAATCAACGCAAAGATATGTACGGGCGCTCACTGGGATATGTATTCACTAAGGACGGGACATTTATAAATGAAAAAATAATAGCCGA
>JAAZCA010000027.1 GCA_012513515.1 Myxococcales bacterium
CTTTGGATTACAACTACCCCGCAGAGATCTATTTCAAGGAAATCGAACTGGAGAAGAAGGCGGCTTAACAATGAACCGGTCCACTTATAAAACTCTCAATGACTGTTTGACAAAGTCGACCACCTTACTGTGTAACTAAGGATCTCTTTGAGTGTATCTCCAACGACGATGATGGTCACGATGATGGTCACCATGATCCTGGAATGTGCAACGATCATCAGGTTGAAAGTTGTCACGCCCTGTCGGATGAGGCGGAGTGCATAACTTCCTATTATGTTTCGGGTATCAATGATCTTAAGTATAACTGTCACTGGGGCATCCCAGGAGGCGAAGAAGGGCCAGAAGGTTGTTTTGTACATGGTCGATCGGATGATCCAGATGATGCTTGCATCGGACAGTAGCTGAGGGTGCGGTTTTTGTGTTGGCACGCGTCGATATTCGTCGCCCGGCTCGCGTCTTGTGAGTCGGGCGATTTCCTTTGCATGTGGGGCCCGCCCCGTCTTGGAGATGTTCCCCCAAATGGTGTTGACAGGTGTGGATATTTCGGGGATAGTCGCCCGCCACTTGGTAAGGGGGTGAAAACAATGAGGAAAAGAGATCTCGACCGTTTCAAGAAGATTCTGCAGGAACGCAGGAAGGCAATTACTGATACGGCATTACAGATCAAAGAGGAAGGGGTGGCTGGTTTCGAACAGGCCAATCTCCCCGATGAAATAGATCTTGCCTCCACGGAGACCGAGCAGGCGATGAACCTTAGACTTCACGATAGGGAGCTCATCCTCTTAAGAAAAATCGACAAAACCCTCAAGAAGATCGAAGAGGGTGAATTTGGCATATGTGAATCCTGCGGCGAGGAAATTTCGATAAAGCGCCTCGAAGCTAGGCCGGTGGCCGAGGTTTGTATCTCATGCAAGGAAGAGATGGAAAAGAAGGAAAGGGGATACGCCGAATAGGTTTTTAGTAACCTCTGAAAAATCATCAAATTCAGGGCACCTCTAAAAGCTATGCGCTTGTCATCCCGCAACGACCGTGACTGGTGAACGGTCGGAACCCCGCGGTAGCGGCGGCTTACCGCTAGTTTTTCAGAGGTTCCTTAAGTCGATTACAAGAAAGTTGCATTTCGTCCCTATAAAACGAGAGCCCCACTTCGTGTTGTTGACGTAATCGTCGATTAAGTTTACTTGTCGTGCATGGATGAGAAAGAACGCTTGGAGCGGCAGGCGCTTGCCTATTTTCTTCGGCTTTATAATCGGAAGTTCAACACCAAGTATCGTCTTCAGCACAAAAGGGAACGCCCCGACTTTTCGGTAAGGAATCTGTATAACGGAGATATTCTAGGCGTTGAAATTTCCCATATATTTCATGACAAAAAAGAGGCGATGATGATGCTCGGACGCGATCAGAGCCATATTCATGGAATCATCAGCGCCGATGATCATGTAAGGGTTTTGGAGAGGATACTTAGACAGAAGGCCGAAAAGTATTATGGCTACGAGATCGATGCGCCGATAATACTCGTTCTTAGGGACTTTAACCCCATATTCGATGCCAAGACGATCTTTGATCCAAGGCTTCATTTTCGCATGCCGGCTTCGGAATTTAAGGAGGTCTGGTATATGACGAGGACCAGCCCAGCCAGGAAATGGGACAAACTGGTTCGTCTCAAGTAGCCATCCAGCAGATCCTGTTGTGTTTGTAGGGGCACCTCGCGCATGGAGCGTCTGTATTTTTTCCGAATCTGCCATTTTCGATTTTAGATATTATATCGAGGATCTGACCGGTTCCGAGATTTCTTCTTTCATCGGTGACCGGAGTGATGTGAACTTCTCCCGGGTCGAGAAATATTAGTGAAGTAGATTCGATCTTTTTTCCTGTGGCCGACTCGGAGGCCAGAGCATAAATTATCATCTGTAATTCATACATCTTAGCGCGCTCGTTTATTTCGTTCTTATTCAGTCGATCGGTTTTAAAATCTATAATTCTGAGGTTTTTATTGTCGTCGAGCAGCCAGTCGATCGATCCTATTATTAAGTTCCCGTCGATCTCCCACTCAAATGGGAGCTCCCTTTTTCCTCGGCCGAGGTTTTTTGCGAAATCAGTTTTTAGAAATGGATCGATCACTTTGTGAACGGCAGTGAGCGCTTTTTCGCTCGCCCCCACTCCATTGGCCAAGCATGCCCTCCGCACCAAAGATTCCAGGTTGCTATCCGTGTTCGAAGGTATTTTTTCCAAGACGCTATGGACGATAGATCCGACGACGTTCGCTGGAATCTCATCGCGTTTTTCCGCTATGAACGAGTCTGACGGCATTCCTATGACGTGGCGGAGGTTGTATTCCTGAGGGCATCTGTCGTAGCATTCTATCTGTGATGCAGTATATATATCCTCCGTATTCTTTTTGATACCAGGAAGCAGGGATTGCGGTATCGGAGAATAATTTTTATCCAGTTTGATTTGAAGCTGTGCATTGGCACGTTCTTTTTCGGATGGCGACCAAGGCGTTGCGATTCCAGAGGTGATGGCTTCGTCGATGGCTGGGATCATCCATTCGTTCCAAAGAGCTCTTCTCTTCATGTTTCGATGAACGGGTATGACGAGCTGCTCCATGGCTCTAGTCATTGCGACATAGAGCAGCCTCATCGATTCGAGTTCCTGGTTTTTTGCTTCGTGTTCTTTGATTTCTATGAGACGGGCGGTCTCCTCGCGCTCGGAAAGGGGAGTCTCTTTTTGTTTGAGTTTAAAAGCGACGCCGCGTTCGCGCGTGAACTGCCATTTGCCGCCGCTGTTTTTTTTCAGCCTGAACAACTCAGGAAGTATTACGATTGGAAATTCAAGTCCCTTTGCTGCGTGTACGCTCATAAATCTTACGGCATCGGCGGTGCTTCCGGCCGCAGGCGGATCACCGATGCGGGCGCTTCGATCCTTTAATTCCTTTATGAATGATGTAAAATCGCGAAGCGGTGTGGGACCCTGTTTTTCAACCGATGCCGCAAGAGAAATAAATCTATCGATATTCGCTGTCATCCCTCCGGATGGGTCGAGTGACTGACAGATCTGTTCGTAACCGGTCATGGATATCACGCGCGTAAGAATTTCGGATGGGCGCATGTGCTCCGCCATTTCCTCTATCTCGGTTATAAGAGAACATCTTTCGTCGAGCCTTGTATTTGTGACCAAAGATTTTCCCTCATCGCCGGAAAGGAGCACGAGGTCGTCGTCTGATAGTCCAATGAGCGGTGATCTAAGAAGGCCGAGAAGGGCGGTGGTATCCTCCCTGTTTGAGGCATATGAAAGAACGAATAAAAGGTCGGTTATCTCCTGCCGTCCCAGTAGTCCTCTGCCGCCGAAGATCAGATATGGAACGCCCGCTATGCGAAAAGCCTTCTCGTATGGCGCTATGGATGTCAGGGCTTGAAAAAGGCAGACTATTTCGCCGTATCCGGCCTTCCCCGAGTCGCACAGTTCGGTGACGTAGGATGCTATAGCTCTTCCTTCCGCTTGTCGTCTTTGTTCCGATGAACTTTCTGCGGGCAGCTCCATGTTCAAGGTGACTAAAGAAGGGAGAGCCGTATTTTCATCCCTGAAGGCGGTCATCTCTTCGCCGACGGCCGATATATCATCCCTCTGGAGGCTGCCGAAGAGACCCTCGGAGAGAGTTTTTTGGCAGATGTTAACGAAGTCTATTATCTTCGGGCGGGATCTGAAATTTTCAAGCAGATGCGCGCATTTGCCGCCTTTGCCCCGTATCATCTCCAGAATTCGGGTGAAACAATCTATATTTGCGCCCCTGAACCTGTAGATAGACTGACGCGGATCTCCGACGATGCAGAGCTTGTTGGTTTTTTCGTCGAAGAGTTTGAGGATCAATTCGGTCTGTGCGTCATTGGTGTCCTGAAATTCGTCGACGAGTATATGATCAAATTTCTTTCTGTAGTGGTCGAGCGCTTCTGGACTTGAATCGAGAAGTTCCAAGACTTTTATTTCCAAACCCTGAAAGTCAAGAGCTCCTATGCGCTCGAGCTGCCTTTCTAATGATGCGGTAACTTTTTTAAAGACGCTGCGAAGCGCCAGCAAAATTTCACGCTCCTGCGCGTCCGCTATTTTTTCGTCGGTAAGAGATTTTGCTGCGTGCCAGCGAAAGGAGGAGAGGTCCTCGAGCGCTCCTATCGCCGTTCCGAAGTCCACCGAGTCAACCATGAATGAGGCATCGGGATCATTCTTTTGAAGAAGGGAGAGGAGGGTGTTTTTTACCGCCTGTCCTGCCATCAGATTTGCGGCGTTTTCATCGATGATAAAGAAAGCCGGATCGATGGCTATCAGCGGAGCGTGCTGACGAAGTATTCTGGCGCAGCAGGAATCGAACGTGCCTATCCATGAGTTTTCTATTTTGTAGTGATACTTGCCCGGCGCCCTTTTCCGAAGTCTGGATTTTAGCTCTCCCGCGGCTTTTTCGGTGAATGTTATTGCCAAAACGCGATCGATTTTGTTCCAGTCGCCTTCAAGGATATTTAGAAAACGCTCGATCAGAACGGTCGTTTTTCCGGAGCCTGCGCCGGCGACTATGGCGAGGGATCCATCTATTGAAGTAGCCGCATAATCTTGTGATTTAGTCAGTTTCTTTTCCGACATATCTGCATACACCTCTATAGTCGCAATATTTTTCGCACTTTCCGTCGGCCGGAGAGACGTCGAATTCGCCGTTTCTTATCCGGGCTATATAGTCGCAGCAGGCTGATAGTGCGGAATCGATGCACTGGTTCCACTTTTTTTCATCTACCGCAGAGTGGGCTCGCCCTACGTCATAGTTTATCTTGTTGGCATCCTTGCGGACGAAGCCATGGCACTTTTTTGCCGAGAGTACGTCGACAAAAAGACCTCCCAGCGGCGCAGCGGCGGGAAAGAGAAGCTTCTTTACGGCGTATGAATAAACGGGCAGCTGAAGCTTTCTTCCTTTTAGAATTTCCGATATCACCGCCTTCGCCTGACTCCTTGTTTTGTAGTCTATTATTAAAAATTTCGTCGTTGCAATATCGCTATCTATTCTGTCGACGAATCCGTGAAGATAGGCGGGCTTGTCGTTCTTGATCTGTATGGGCAATTCGTTTTCCTTAACTTTTCCGAACTCCCATTCAAATGCCAGCGGGGAGAGAGGCTCTTCGAGGGATGATGCTTCCGCAGCCTCCAGGCATATTACCTGCATCGCCATGATTTTAATGAGCTGTCGCTGCATGGGACGAAGGCCGTCTGCGACTCGGGAGAGGACATCGGAATATTTATTGAATACTTGTTCTATTATCTCATCGATCAGATCTGAAAGTTGCGCCGATGTAATTTTGGACCTTGAAAAATTACGAAAATCTTCAAGATGCTCTCTGTAGAAAATTTCAAGAACTTCATGGATTATTTTTCCTCTATCTTTGGGTTGCAGCTCCGGAATTTCATCCTCAAGAGGCTTCAGGTTTAAAACTTTTTCGGCGAAAAATACGAATGGGCACTGCGCGAATCTTTCCAGGCTTGTAGCGCTGTAAGCCTTCCGCGTGAAGCGATCGCGCACAAGTCTGAGTGCATTGTCATCCGAGATTCTGCCGCGGCGGTTTGGATGTTCGTCCGAGCCCTGCGATCTACTCTTCTCTATTTTTACGAGTTCACTTATTTGAGAAGGAGAGCGTTTGTTTTCAGGGCAGCATCTGCTGATTCCGCATGGAGGTAACACTTCTTCTTCCGGCATTCCGTCCAAGAATGGAGACTTTGATGTTTCAGCGCCGGAATCGTTTATTACGGAATAGGTGAGGAACAGATCGCTGGTGCACTTCATACGAAATGTGTCGAATAGGTAGCTTTCTTCCGCGAGAAGAGTTTCTTCTCCAGGAAATATTTTTTCGAGCGACCGATCCGGATTTTTTGCTAAAAAATCTCCTTCGGAAAAAAATATTTTGTCCGGTTTGGATTTTGGGATGTTCCCTCCGAGCATCGACGGAATGAAAACTCGCGACGCGGGTATGGGTAGCCCGGATTCAAATTCCACATTCAGAAACGGAAATATTCTCATAGCCGCCACTCTGTGGTGAGATGAGGCGAGTCCTGACATGAGTAGCTGGATGAATTCGTCCTTGCACATTTCCCCTATGGAGAAGAGGCGGCATGTTGCGCACAAATCGTCCAATTCGCGCCCCAAGGCAGCTATTGCGGAAAGGCTTCTGCCGATATAGCGCTTTTGGCTGAGCGGATCGCTCAGCGCCTCTCTCCAATTTTCGACGAACATCATCGATGATATAAAATCCCTGCATCTCGCTGCGTAATTTTCAGGAGCATCCGACTCCTGCCATGAGGCGATATTCTCCGGAGATAGCAGGGAGTGTATTGCGGGAACTGAGAGGGCGTTTCCGTTCACCGGGACATTTCGGTCATCAATTATTTCCGATGCTTCCTGCATGAGATCGTCTGTGAAGGAGTCGGAACGGCGGGTGCAGAGAACCGTATCGCTTCTTTTTGTATCTTCATGGGGGTTTTCCATCATGATTCTGGCAAGGGACCTGCATTCCTGTTTTGTTGATCTTGCCGCCATGATGCGTATTCGAGGTTCGTCGAAGTTTTTTGGGAAGAGTTCGACTTCGTCGTCAGCAATTTTTTCTATTTCGGAGAGCTCTCTCTTGATAACGTCATCATATATTTTTTCTTGTTTTGAGCAGGAGGGGGCCGACACCAAAATTTCAATGGAAGGGTAGCTCTCCTTCATTGCGGATATTATAGAGCTTTGTCCGGGGAGAAACCGAAAGAATTCATCGAATGCGACGAGATTTTTATGGCCTATGGGTGCGTCGGCTCTTCGTATGCGTTCAAGGGCTGCGAGAAATGTGTCGCCCTCATCCAATATTTCGAGGGACTTCTTTCTTTCCTCGTAGGCTTCGAAGGAGCGAAGTAGATCGTTCTCTTTCACTCCACCTCTCGTATCAAGAATATTTCTGAGCTTCACAGCGTCGATGCCGTTGGATTTCAGGCGAATTACGGTGTCGGCGAACTGCCTCGCTGTTCCGAGTGATGGCCTCTTGGATTTAAAATATTCGAGCCCAACTTCAGGCAGTATAGAATGAAAGAGGAGGGCGGGTTGCGTACGCGTCATTGTGTACTTTTGCGGGGAGGCTATCTCCTGGAGAAATCTTTGCCAGGAAAGAATCTCGCTGCCGAATATCGCTTTTCTCTTTGATGATCCGGTCAGCCTCCCGAAGATCGCCGCCCGTCTCAGCATGGAAGCTGAGCCCTCGGATGGCACCACGATTACGGCATCGCGCGTCGCCGCTTTCCCCAGGATGAATGAGGTTTTCCCGGAGTTTATAGGACCCTTTATCAGAGTGACAGGCATCTGCCATTCATCTCAGGCTGTTGCCTCGCGGTCAAGAAGGAGCACGCTCCCTTCGTCAATTTTACGACGGTGCTATCCTTTGGGGAATGGCCGAGTTTAGAATATTCCATATAAAACAGCATGTTAAGCTTGAAAGGTTTTGGCGTGCGGATTGCTGTGGAAAGGGCTCGTCACGAAGTTTTTGAAAGGAGGGGGATGTGAAAAAGGCAATCGCAACGGGTGTTTTGTTGATAATCCTGCTGGCGACCTCGATTTTTCTGGCACGTGTGAGCTCCGGAGCCGAAGGGAAGGATCGTGGGAGTACCGGCAGAAGCAATGTCGAAGCCAGGCTCAATCGTGAAAGCGGTCATGGATCCAGCACTCGAGTCGAACTCGGGAGAAGCTCCCCTGCTGACAGGATGAACAGGTCCTCCGGAAATGTTGATGGTGGCAGGGAGTTCGAGAGGATCCAGCGCGACAGAATAAGGGACAGATAAGATGTATTAGCTGAACTAGCCGCAATCTGCCCCCGGCATTTCGCATTTCTACTCGCAATCTAATCTTGCAACTGCCGTGACTGGGAAAAACAGAAGCTAGAAGCGAGAGGCTAGAAGCTAGAAAAATCTCGCCTGTAGAAATCTCGTTTCTCACTTCTAGATTCTGGCTTCTTGATTTTCCCGTCGCGGCGGAAGGGGAGGCGATGCGCTTCTTCTTTTGGATTATTGACTTGGGAAGTTCAGTGTAATACCCTGATTTTTAAGTCGAAAAAACACAAAATACCACACAACTTTTTTCTGTTTGTGCCGATTGAAAGGCAAAAATAGGAGGGTTTTATGATCGGTATAGGCGAGTTAGTTTGTCCGGCAGGGATGGTGCTTCAAAAGCCAGATGGTGCTGTTCATCCCCGCTACTTGAGACATCCCGACTATCACGGCGACTATCACGGCTACGATATCGGTTTCCGTTGTGTTGCTCCACCCAGGGACTCCAAGAAGTGGCGCAGTCTTTGATTCTTTTGTTTTTTACCCTTGGTCCGTTCATTTAACCGAACGGACCAATTTTTATGACCAACGCGCCACAAATGGTCACATTGCCGTTCCAACAAATAACTTCGACCATGGAGAATTGAGCATCGACCAAAACATCAAGAAGCTAGAATCTAGAAGTGAGAAGCGAGATTTCTACAGGCGAGATTTTTCTAGCTTCTAGCCTCTCGCTTCTAGCTTCTGTTTTTCCCCGGTCACGGTCGTTGCGGGATGACAAGCGCATAGCTTTTAGAGGTGCCCTGAATTTGCTGATTTTTCAGAGATCACTTAAGATAGACATCCACAGGTATCGCCGGGGGCGTATCGGGGGAATGCAACTGCTGCATTTTTATTATCGACTTCACCTGCGAGTATTGCCTTCCTCCGGCGTGGGAGATCCCCGGCAGGGATGTTATCCCTTCATCATAGCCAAGCTCTACATATCTCATCCCGTCCGGGGC
>JAAZCA010000028.1 GCA_012513515.1 Myxococcales bacterium
AGGGATGCCGAGGGCAAAGTTGCAGCCCGACCAATTTAACGTTAATTTTCAGTTAGTTAGACTGAAGAGTCACCTGCAACCGCATCCGCAGCCATGCCCGGACTTGCAGGAGGCCCGATCCTCGCTGGCTTTTATCTAATACGTTTTAGCTTCGTATTCAAAAGTGTTGTCCGCTATCTATGATCGGATTGGTGGAGGCTTTCATTGTTTCTGAAAAAGAAACGTATGTGTAGGATCACGCAATTACGCCAACTTTTTACATGCTCCTTTATGATTTTTATTCATAATTTTCAGATGACGGCGTGCCGTCACGCCGACGCCCCGATATCCCCTCAAATGTCCCGAAATTCCACCCACCAGAGGTGTCTACGTTCCCCTCGTATAAGTTAGAACGAGAAAAGCTGTAATATCGATGATTACAGCCTTTGTCCCGCAATGCTCGCCGAATTCCGGGCTCTCGGAATTATAAGGCTACCGCCATAGGTTAGACCACCGCCATAGGTTAGACCACCGTCCCGACCACGTTCTACCGACGTGCCATAATTTGACGCGTCGCCTTCCTGTATAGTCGGCAACATATTTGTCAGGAAACATGGCTTCGCATCTTTTGGCAAAAGACTCGCTCGTAATTCCAAACATCCCTTTTGCAGCATATTCCTCACACTTGGCCTCGGTTTTTCCCACATGATCTTCTTCGTGCCTCGATATTATTTCACTTAGATCCACCTTATCTCTCCTTTCGCTTTATGCCGATACCATAACGTTTCCCGCTGTTCCTGCCTATAAGTTAGTCTTGAATAACTTATTTCATCAAAAAACTTCCTGTCAATCCATAATCCCGAGGACACTGACCATACCCCTTTCTCTGTACCAGTTTTTTGATAGAACATCCTTGATCGCTGTGATCTCAAGCGCCTGATCCGTCACGATTTGCTTTAAACGCCTGTTTTCATCCTCTAGGCACTTGAGACGCTTTGCCTCTGATATATCCATTCCGCCGTATTTACGATGCCAGTATCGAATACTATTTTCACTAACTCCGTGCTTTCGGGATAATTCCCCGGCTTTGATCCCTGTCTCCAGTTCCTTCAATATCCCGATTTCTTGCTCCTCCGAAAATCTAATTATATCAATGTATTAGGTGTAACGTTTTGTATGGGTTTGCCATCAAACGCAACATCGGGGCTGAGCCATGCCGATATGTAGGCGGAAGGTCCTCCTGCGCGTTTTTTTAATGCAGACCTTGGGGGCAGTGATGTTGTCAGCTGGCGAAATCCAATCGGTGAAAGAGCGACCGCTATCGATCGATTCCGGCATATGCGCCGACGATCCGTTCCTATCTGCTTCAGAGATGTCGCCATTCGCTGCTGTACCTGATCAGAGCATTTTACAGGATAGTTCCTCAGGGTGTTCATACACATCATGGGCCCCGTCATTTCTGGACGCGAATCCCCTTTCCATTTCGCGCTTCGGCTGTAAAGCCACGCCAGCTCCGCAGTCCTCAGAGGAAGATCTTTCCCTAGACGACAAGCGTGACTTAAGCCTCGCTCGAGCTATGCTCCGCGGCACATCCCTTTTTCTGGCAGGTGTGGATGTTTCCTCGAGCGACGAGCTTGCGGTAGCGGTAGATGTGCTGCGCGACTCGATTCAGGACATCGAGGCTTCGCTCGCAGCGGCCTTATCAACCGGTGATATGCCCCTGCTTCATGATCTTGAAAAGAGGATCTTTGCTGCTGAGGAGGCGGTGTGGCTCCTGAGACGACTCGATTCGATGAAGTTCGAGTATCCATCGAAGTCCGGGCCCGGGGGGCAGGGCGACGCCGGAGGCATGCTCATAGCGCGACTGAAGGCGGACGTAGCATTGACGGCAGACGATATCCTGACTGGAGTTGAAGGCTATGAATCCGTTCTCAAAACGCTCGGATGGAAGGTAGATGCCGCTGGGAAGTATGCGGCTCATCTGGCAAGACGGATGGATACGGCAGAGTTTCTCCGCAAACTCGCTCCGCTGCCGATAAGGTACGGTTACGCGCCCTTCAACCTTAGCTTCAAACATAGCGAAGGAAACAACCCTTTCTATTGGACCGGACGGGTTCCGATCGATCACATAAGCAAAAGCCCTCTCTACAGACACATCGCTTCACTCAGTCATGACAAAGCCGCCGCGTTTGCAGCCATGCATCGCGCCGTCTTCGATGAGGATGTCGTAAATAAGGCGAGTGATGGAAGGATCGACTTCGAAGGTATTCTCGCTGATGTCAAAAGGGAATCGGACATCCTCGACGGCTTCGATTTTGAAAGTCTTGCTGACGAAATTTTAAAATTGGACGAGACGAGGCTTCTATCGAACGAGGAGATTGCTAGGGCTAGCGTAGAGAGAAAGAGGCAGGATTCGATCATCCATGCGCATGAGATCGCCGACCTTGAGGCGATGCGTACGGGTCTTGTGGATTACTTCCTGAAACATAGAAGCGGCGATGAACAGGCGGCGTTTGCAGACGGTCTTGCGGAACTGATGGCCGCCCAGATCGACGATGCAATGACGCAGGCGGCCGCCGTAGCCACGGATACAGAAGATACGGAGGTGGCGGAATACTATGACATGCTTTCCGGTCGGAATGGAGGGAAGAGTCAGGTTCAGGACGTGAGGATGGACAGCATCGAGAGCCGCAACTTCGCCGACTATGGCTACACCGTGGACGACAGCGATGAAGTGTATCCGCGCCCGTACTGGCAGGATTCGTCACCGGGCGAGGCGTCGATGGTCGGTTCGCGCCTCGCGGATCTGGCGGGAAAGATCAAAGGGATACGAGACAACGAATCGCTCTCTCCGGCCCAGAAGCTTGATAGCCTCAAGGACCTTATAGTCGAGCTGCAGATCCAGAAATATACGATCATGAAGATGCAGATGGCCTACCAGATGCAGGCGATGCGTCAGCAGGATGCGCAGAGTAAGGAGATGAAGGAGGTGATCGAGCCATTCGCGGATGGAATGGAGGAGGCCGGAAAAGTCGCGAAATCGCTCGATGCCTTCTACGGGGCGCTCGACAGAAAGGCAGTGCAGAGGGCTGTCGAGGGCGAGCTGGAGTTTATCAACAGGAACATCGAAGAACTTAGCAAGATGAAGGACAAAACGAAGACTATATTCTGGGTTGTTCCCACGGGAGCCTCGACTGTGGCCTTCGACGGGCCCATCGAAGCTCTTCAGAAGGCGAAAAGGCTGGCGGAGACTGGCAGTTTCGAAGAGGCGCAGGCGCTCTACATCACGGTTCTCAATTCCCCCCTTTATTCTGGGCTTCGCGCGCGGAAGGCCAACTCGGATGCAGCGCATGATACCGCGATAGCCATCGCCGTCACGATAGTTTCTGCTGGAGCGTGCGGAGTCATGGGGGGTGTCGCGAAAACTCTCGCCGAAACGCTTAAATGGAGCAGGGCGGGAATATTCATGGCCGAGATTGCGGCCGAGGGTTCGATGTTCCACATCATGAATAATACGCTGATGTCGGGGGTTAGCCGACAGGGCGGCTGGGGCTCGAGGGGCTTCGGAGAACATACCTTCGATTTTGCGATGACAATACTCATGTTCGGATTCCTTCGCGGAACCGTTGGTGGATTTCGCGCGCTTGCGAAATCCCCTGTTATAAGATCGATGGAATCGAAGATGGGACGTCCACTTTCCGCAGTAGAAGGTGACATACTCTTCGGAGCTTGGCTCAAAAAGGCCGCCGCATTCAGGCGGGCCGTCTATCATCTCGGAGAGTTCAGCGCTGAAAACGTGGCGTTCATCGCTTGGAACATGATTCAGGAATCGATAAGGACCGGCGATGTGGGAGGTTCTATCGACGCGGCGATCGATCCCGAGGCCGTTCACGAACAGCTCATATTCCTTTGCTGTTTGAGGCTCGGCGGTATGGCGACGAGGCCCATCACCAAGTTGGCGGATGGCAGGGTGAGGGATATTGCGCTTGGAGAACGCGCGGGCGAGTACAGGGCTATAGAGGCCGAAGGCGCAAAGATAGCGGCAGACATGGAGGCCTTCTTCGTCAAGAGGCTCGGGGCCAAGGGGGAAAAAGGCGCGAAGGGCTACAGCCTGCTTCTGGCCAGATACGAGGAATATGCGCACAAAAGGCTCGCGTTCATGGAAGGCCTGCCTCCGGAAGTTGTTGCAGCTGAGGAGCTGGCTACGGCCAGAAGCGAGGCGGCAGAGGCGGAGGGCATCGTAGGTGCCGCAAAAGAGGCGGAGGGTATGCGCCTTTACAGGGCATCTCCGGAGGTAATCGTAGCCGACAGAACAACCCTTCGAGAAGTCATAGCGAAGAGTGAAGGAGTCGTTCACGAGGGCAACGGCGTCTATTCTAAGGCTATGGAAGGCGGCACCGTATATTTCGTCGAGGGCGCCGCAAGGTCTTTGGAACTAAGAAGGAAAAGCCTCAACACCGAAATGCAGACCGATGTCGATGCGGTGCTTGTAAGCCGCTATCCGGGCAAGAAGCTCGAGGATTTCGACTTTAGGGAGCAGAAGAACCTGCTTCGTCGGCTCCGCCACGAGCGCGACTGGGGCATGCAGGAGATGCAGGACTTCGTTGGTGTCGAGGGAATGCGCAGCCTTTATGGCTACGGCATCGAGATACCCTATGGATTTGAAAACAGGGCACAGTTCGATTCCTTCCAGAGAAGCCTTATGGTGTTCATGGGAGAGCTGGGCTTCCCCGTGTACGACACGGGCGTAAGAGTTTACATACAGGGCAGCTCCGTAACCGGCTACAAGAGCGATCCGGCGAGAAGCCCCTATTGCTGGGAGGCGAACCCGACGATCGAAGGAAAGGCCGGCAAGAAGAGCGATATCGATATCGCGGTCGTGGTGCAACCGGAAACGCTCGCCCATATGTACGTAGGGAGGGTGCAGTATATCATGGAGCACATGGGGAAGCAGAAGGGGGACTACAAGGTGAATTACAGGACCGCTGCCGCAGCAACTCTCAGGTGGTTCGAATCCGTCGGCGTGGATGCTGAAAGCGCGAAAACCCAGAGGGAGCGCGAAAACATTCAGGGGAGAAAAGCCACGATAGATATGTTGAGGCCTTTCGTGGAAGATATGCTGGGCGAAGCGAATCTGGATTTGATCGATGCGACAATGCCCGACGGCCTTCAGTGGTGGCAGAGGAGGAAAGATCAGGACGGTCGCACTATCAAGAACACGCGCGCCGACAAACTCGAGGACGGCATGGGTCTGGCCGGCGGGAGGCTCACCATTTTCAACACGGACGCGCCAGTAAGAGAGGCGTACGGGCACCTGTGCGACGAGTCCATGCAGATCGGGCTCGACCGCGAGATTCAGCTTTCGTTCATGACCGATGCGAGCAGATTTTTCCCAAAACCCGAAGAGGCATGGTGGATCTCTTCGAAAATCTACAGCGAGATGTCGATGTCGCCTGAAAGCGGGGCCCAGTGAGACCGGCTACAGAAACCGCATGATTTCTTTTATCGATGTGACAAGTCAGTGGACGAGCGGTTTTGTTCCTTCCCAGACGAGGCCAAGGGCCTTAAGGCATTCCTGAAACGAGAAGAGAATCTCTTCGCAGGCTTGAGGTGATTTTATACTGCCGCACATCTCTTCGTAGATGGAGTCGGCTAGGGCCTTTCTCGATTTCACGTCGCGCTGAGAGATCGTTTCAATCCTCGTCGCGTATCTGGCCGCGGCCTTTATGGCGGTGTTCACGGCGAGACCCGCACGCATGTCTATCGCGTCCGCAAGATCGGGTACAGTATTCGGCACCCGCGGCGCAACGAATGACATCACCCTCGCATGAAGATCGTCCTTCATGGACTTGATTTGTTCGAATATCTCCTGTTCCCTGCCCATCGGTATTCTCCTGTGAAACACCTGCTTCGGTTCGGCCTGTATACCACCTTGCCACGCATATTGGTAGCCGATTTTCATGTCCGACATGACGGAGTCCGTCTTCATGATACGCATGCTCTCGCTTTTCGGGTTGAAGTCTATCGTGAGATACGATCTGTGCGGGTAGTCAAGCCCTATTACGCGCGTTTCTCCGATGCGCCCGAAATGGAACCTGTGATGATGGCCGAACAGGACGAGCCTCGGCTTTAAGTATTCCACTATGCTGCGAAGAATTGGGCTGCCCATCTCCCTATCCCCATCGGTAAGTCCTATTCCGCTTGGGGCATCGTGCATCATAAGTATGTCGATGTTTTTGGGCAGCGACATCATGGCTAGTACGTCTTCTGCGGTGAAATATTTGAGCGGGGCATTCGCGGATTGTTCGTGAAGATGTTCTGAAAAAACACCCGGAATGCCTGCGATCCGCAGCCCGCCTAGCATGATAGTTTCTCCCGAAAAGATCGGGTGATAATTTCCGTATTGGGACCGTTCGAGCCGGCCTTCCTTCGTGCCGCGTCGCCACATGATCTGCCCCCACGACGACAGGTTCGGATGCCTCGTATGCGGCACAGGTACAAGGCCTAATTTTTTTTCTTCTTCGGATTGGGTCTCTACTATTACGTCGACTTCCGTGTTGCCCTTGAGAATTTCGGCCATTATACGATGATGTCCAACCGCCACATATATCTTTCCCTCTATCAGCATGAGGCGGGGTTTGCCCGCGCCTCTTGGGTCGCCGTTTATGTAGTCGCCGACCGTATCCGTGAAAACGAGCTCCTGCGTGGGCGTTATGTCTGATATCGATATGCGCCTCGGGCCCGGCTCGATGTTAAATCCGCCTGCTCCTGACGGGACAACGGAAGCCGGCATAGAGACCTGATCCATCTTGAGATTACAGCGCTGACATATCCTGTGAAGGGCCTCGCGCGTCGTCATGTTACGGTTGCGCGCATCGCTTCTCATGTCGCTTATCAGGCGCGAACTTTCATGATTGCCGTGGACAAAAAACATGTGATGAGGATCTTCGATCTTCGGGGGAGCAACGAGATCGCCTGTGGACAGGATAACGCCCGGGGCGTTTCTAAATTCATGCCCCATGATCTGCTCTACAGCCGACCATTTGGAATGGATATCGCCCACTGCAATCAGTCTGAAGAAGTCAGCTGTAGCAGCGGCCGCAATTCGATCGCCCGCGACGGCAGATGAAAGAGGGTGCGCGAAAAAAAACGTCGACATCGGCATCGCCATCTGTGCAGACGGGTATACAATAGAGCCGTGTGCCATATTTTTCCCCTATTCCAATATCGTGTGTAAAATACTGCTGACTTATCGCCTCTTTCCCCCAAAAAGTTGCTACAAAAAATGGAGCTACTTTTTTTCACCCGCCCGCGATCTGGGAGCCGACGCCGGAAGGGATGCCGAGGGCAAAGTTGCAGCCCGACCAATTTAACGTTAATTTTCAGTTAGTTAGACTGAAGAGTCACCTGCAACCGCATCCGCAGCCATGC